>NZ_JBHVYI010000010.1:60447-70303 GCF_042880975.1 Streptomyces sp. NPDC058289 | reverse complement strand
GGCCATCCCCCCCCCCCCCGCTAGTCGCGCGGGGGGTTTTTTTTATCAAATTTAAACTTGGGGGGGGGGCCCCCCCCGTGTTCCCCCCCGCGGCCCCCCACCCGGCAGCCCTTCCGGGGGCGTTCGAGGGCGGACAGGATGGTGTTCACCGGAAGGGAGCGGGGCCGCGGAAAGGGCCCCGGACCCCCTGCCGGGAACCGCGTCAGAGTCCATCCGATCCTTCAGGGAGTTTCCGATGTCCAGGTCCGCCCGCCTCGTCGCCGCCGTCCTCGCCCCTGCCGCCCTCACGGTCCTCTTCGCCGTGACGGGGTCCGGCTCCGGCGGCGGGATGGGCTGGGACGCCCCGGCCCCCACCACGGTCGCCGCCCCGGCCGCCGGCACGAACGGGATGGGCTGGGACGCCCCGGCTCCCACCACGGTCGCGGCCCCGGCCGCCTCCGCCAACGGGATGGGCTGGGACTAGCGATGCACATGATCGTCATCCCGTTGGTCGGTGAAGGTTCCGAGGGGTGGGGGCGCAGGGCTCTGGTGGAGGACCTGCTGTGGGCCCACGCCGATCCGGACCTGGGCCTCGAACACATCCGGGTACGCCCGACCCGGGACGGCTTAGAAGTGGTCGCCCTGATGGGTGGCGCATCCGAAGCCCGCGCCCTGCTCGGCGCACGGTCCCTCCTGAACCGGGCCGGCGACGCCCTGGCCGCCCAGGGCTATGCGGTGGCCGCGCCCCCGCTCGCCTGACGGTGACGGCCGTCGAGGATTCCGCTGCCGCGCGGCGGCTCCCCACCTGATCGTCCTCTGCCGTACCTGACCGGCCTCTGACGCACTTGATCGTCCTCTGCCGTACCTGACCGTCCTCTGCCGTACCTGACCGGCCCCTGACGCACCCGAACGTTCCCTGACGCACCTGAACGTTCCCTGCCGCACCTGATCGTTCTCCACCCCGCCCGGCCCGTCACGAGGGCGCCCGTCGCGGCGCCCGCGGCCCTCCGCGGTGTCCTTCCCGCTGTCGAATCCGCGTGCCGCCCGACCGCCTCCGGCCGTCGTGACCCGGCCGCACGCCTCCAGAGCCTCCGTAGTAACCCACTTCGCTCGTCCATGTCTTCACACACAGGAGTTCCTGTCATGCGCATGTCCAAGAACACCGTTCGTACCGCCACTCGCACCGCCCTGGTGGCCACCTCGCTCGCCGCGGTGGCGCTCGGTGGCACGCTCCCCTCCCATGCCGCCACGCCCCCGGAGGTTCAGGCCGTCACGCTGGCCACCTCGACCCTGGGCGGTCAGATCAGCCAGAGCGAGATACTCCAGCGGGCCCAGACCTGGGTCGACGCAGGGGTTCCGTACAACCAGGGCGCCACCTATTCGGACCCGCAGGGCCGCCCCTACCGCACCGACTGCTCCGGCCTGGTCTCCATGGCCTGGCACCTCAACGCCGGCATCGGCGCCACCACGTGGACCCTGCCCAACTACTCCACCAAGATCGCCAGCCTGGACGACCTCCAGCCCGGGGACGCCCTCAACAACATCGATACCCACGTCGTGCTGTTCGACAAGTGGACCGACTCCTCGAAGACCGAGATGTGGGTCTACGAGCACGCCAGGCCGGGCACCAACGCCCGCCACATCAAGTACACCAAGAGCTACATCGCCGGCCAGGGCATGAAGGGCTACCGCTACAACAAGGTGGTCGAGTCCCCCGTCGCGGTTCCCGACAAGGGCATGACCGATGTGACGTCGGTCGGGGACATCACCGGGGACGGCATCGGCGACGTGATCGCCGTGGACGCCCTGACCGGCGAACTCTTCCGCTACTCCGGCCCCAACTTCACCGGCGGCACCGCCCGCGTCAAGATCGGCTCCAACTGGGACACCATGGGCGACCTGGTGGGGGTGGGCGACCAGAACGGCGACGGCGTGGGCGACATCATCGCCACCGAGGCCGCGACCGGTGACCTCTACCGCTACAACGGCCCCTCGTTCGCCGGTGGCACGCGGACCAAGATCGGGTCGAACTGGGACTCCATGCACGGCATGGCCTCGGTCGGTGACATCACGGGCGACGGCAAGGGAGACATCATCGCGGTCGAGTCGCGCACCGGTGACCTGTACCGCTACTCCGGCCCGTCGTTCACTGGCAGCTCCGCGGTCAAGATCGGCACCGGCTGGAACGTCTACGACACCCTCGTCGGTGTCGGCGACCTCACGGGGGACGGCAAGGGCGACATCGTTGCGGTCGAGACGGCGACCGGCGACCTGTACCGCTACTCCGGCCCCACGTTCAACGGCGGCAGCCGGGTCAAGATCGGCACCAACTGGAACTCGATGGTCAACCTGACCGGTCCCGGTGACCTGAACAAGGACGGCGTCCCGGACCTCCTCGCGGTCAACTCGTCCACCGGGTACCTCTTCCGCTACTCCGGCCCCAACTTCAGCGGCGGCGCAGCGGTGCAGATCGGCACCAAGTGGTAGCCCGCCCGGTGTGATCCCCCCCCCCGGGAGATCACCCTCCCCGCACGGCGGGGCCGCCCGGCCACCCCGGCCCCGGCCCCGCCGTGCCCGCTGCCCGGCGGCCGTCCGCCGACCCGCCGCCGCTCCGCCTTCCTGCCCTGCCTTCCCGCGAGAACCCCGAGGTTTGTCATGCGTCCGCTCTTCTTCCGCAAGAAGTCCGTCCTGGTGGCCCTGGTCGCCGGCCCCGTCGCCGCCCTCACCCTCCCCCTGCTGGCCGCCGCTCCGGCCTCGGCCGCCTCCGTCGCCACCTGGGACAAGGTCGCTCAGTGCGAGAGCACCGGGAACTGGGCCATCAACACCGGCAACGGCTACTACGGAGGGCTCCAGTTCTCCAAGTCCACCTGGGAGGCCTTCGGCGGCACCAAGTACGCGGCGTACGCCCACCAGGCCACCAAGGAAGAGCAGATCCGCATAGCCGAGAAGGTCCTCGCCACCCAGGGGGAGGGAGCCTGGCCGCACTGCGGTCCGGCCGCCAACCTCGGCGCCGACCACGCCGACCCCTACCCGTCCGAACCCGAGGGCCCGCAGAGCCAGATGACCAACCTGACCGGCGTCGGTGACCTGACCGGCGACGGGAAGGGCGACATGGTCGCCGTCGAGGCGGCCAGCGGAGACCTCTACCGGTATGCGGGCCCGAACTTCAGCGGTGCCTCCGGCGCCCGGGTCAAGCTGGGCTTCGGCTGGAACAGCATGAGCGAGATCGTCGGCATCGGTGACGTGACCGGCGATGGCAAGGGCGACCTCCTCGCCGTGGAGAAGACCACCGGGGACCTGTACCGCTACGCGGGCCCCACCTTCGCCGGCTCCTCCCGGGTCAAGGTCGGCACCAACTGGGACACGATGAAGAACATCACCTCGGTCGGCGACGTGACCGGTGACGGCAAGGGCGACGTCATCGCGGTCGAGAAGAGCAGCGGCGACTTGTACCGCTACTCGGGCCCGTCCTACACGGGCGGCTCCGCGGTCAAGATCGGCACCGGCTGGAACATCTACTCCTCGATCACCGGAATCGGCGACGTGACGGGCGACGGCAAGGCGGACATCGTGGCGGTCAACGCCACGACCGGCGATCTGAACCGCTACTCCGGCCCCTCGTACGCCGGCTCGACCATGGTCAAGGTCGGCTCCAACTGGGACACGATGCGCTCGCTGGCCGGTGTCGGCGATGTGACCGGCGACGGCAAGGGCGATCTGGTGGCCGTCGAGAAGGCCAACGGCAACCTCTACCGGTACACCGGCCCGACCTTCGCGGGCGGAAGCCGCACCCAGATCGGCACCAACTGGTAGCAGTGCGGCGGCGCGTGGGACACCCGCGTACGCGGCGGGCCGGTGCGCGGGCTCAGCCCCGCCGGCCCGCCGCTCCGGCCCGCCGCCCGGGCTGAGCCCCTCCGCCGCGCCGCCCAGGCGGGTCCCCGCTGCCCAGGCGGGTCCCCGCTGCCCGCCGGCCCGCTGCCCGCTGCCCGCCGGCCCCCTCCCCGCCGGCCCGAGGCGCGCCCCCCGCCCGCGCCTCCCCGACCCCTTCCTGGAGCCCCGCATGTCCCGTCGCCCCACCGCCCTCTGGGCCGCCGCCGGCTCGGCGGTCCTCGCTCTCGCCGCCCTCGCGGTCGGCGCCGTCCCGGCCCAGGCCGACACGGTCAGCGCCTCCACCGCCCCGCCCCTGCGCTTCGTCAGCTACAACATCTGCGGCAACATCTGCTCCGGCGCCTCGTACGACCAGCAGAAGCGGATCGACAGCATCGTCGCCCAGGCGGCCGTCACCACCTGGAACGCGGACCAGATCTTCCTCCAGGAGGTGTGCCGCCCGCAGTACGACGAGGTCCTGAAGCGTCTGGCGCCCCAGGGGTTCCGCGGCTCGTACAGTGCGACCCTGACCGGGAACCCGTCGGTCTGCGGCGGTCACGACTACGGCAACGCGGTACTCGTCAGGGGGCCGGTCTCCGAGTCCGTGGAACTGGACCTGACGGTCGGCGGAGAGAGCGAGCCGATCAAGGTGCCGTGCGTGAAGAACTATGTGCAGAACCGGCTCAACTGGGCCTGTTCGGTGCATCTCTACTGGGACAACGGAACGCTCGCCGCTCCGGAGGCCGAGCGGCTGGCGACCCAGGCCAAGACCTGGCAGGACCAGGGCATACCGGTGGTGCTGGGCGGCGACTTCAACCACTCGCCCCGCACCTCCTCGCTCACCCCGTTCTACGACACGGGCATCAACGACAACGCCCGCGGCACCTTCATCGAGGCGGACGAGACCGACGGCGAGTTCTTCGACCCGGCCGCCTGCACGGTGGGCCAGGAGCAGCGCTGCCGCTCCGGCGAACCGACCCGTGAAGGCAAGAAGCTCGACTACGTGTTCTTCAGCTCGAAGCACTTCAAGTCGCCGAAGGGCGACGTGCTTCCGCTCGACCCGTCCGTCTCGGACCACCAGATGGTCCGGGGTGCGGCCACCTGGGCCGACTGCGGGCCCTTCACTCCGGCCGCCGGTGCGCTCTTCAGCCGGGACGAGTCCGGCGCGCTGTTCCGCTACTCCGGCCGCGGGGGCACCAGCCTGGCCGCCGCCTGCAAGACCGGCAGCGGATGGCAGAACATCGCACGGGTGGTCCGCCTGAACGGTACGTCGACCCTCGCGGCCGTCGATTCCGCGGGTGCGCTGTGGCACTACCCGGCCGATGCGACCGGTGCCTATTCGGGATCGACGCGGGTCTCCGCGGGGACCGGCTGGGGAGCGTGGGACAAGCTGGTCTCGCCCGGCGACTTCTCCGGTGACGGCCGGGCCGACCTGATCACCCGTGCCGCGGACGGAGGACTGTGGCTCCACAAGGGCACGGCGGCCGCCGCCTATGCGGCGCCGGTGAAGATCGGTACGAACTGGAACATCTACGCCGACCTGTTCTCGCCCGGCGACTTCACCGGTGACGGCCGGGCCGACCTGATCGGGCGCGAGCCCGCCGGTGACCTGTACCTGTACAAGGGCGACGGTGCGGGCGGGTACGCGCCCCGGCTGAAGATCGGCTCGGGCACGGCCGGATACGACGCGATGCTCTCGCCGGGCGACATCACCGCCGACGGGAAGGCCGACCTGCTGGCCCGGGACACCGCCGGTGGACTGTTCCTGCTGAAGGGCAACGGCACGGGTGACGGCTTCGGGGCGCCGACCAAGGTGGGCAGCGGCTACCCGGCCGGCGGACTGCTCTTCTGATCCTCCGACGGCGGGACACGGCCTCCGTACCCCGCCCCTGACACGCCACCGCCCCCGACCGGAAAGCCGGTCGGGGGCGGTGGGCCTTCAGAATCCCTGGACCAGGCCCTTGAGCAGGGCGGCCGAGGTCAGTTCGGCCGGGGCCGGGCCGGCGTGGAAGAAGCCGGCGTTGTCGGCGTCCAGCTTGCGCAGGAAGTCGAAGGCCTTGGCGTCGTGCTCGCCGAAGGCGACGAACTGCCAGTGGATGCCGGGGGCGGCGGTGGCCGCCTCGGCGATCGCCTCGCGGGCGGGGCGGACGCTGTCGGGCGCACCGTCCGTCTGGAACACGACCAGGGCCGGGCCCTCGCCGCCGTCCTTCTGGTAGCGCTCCACGACGGCCTCGACGGCGACGTGGTAGCTGGTGCGGCCCATCCGGCCGAGCTCCGCGTGGCGGGCCTCGACCCAGGCCTCGTCGTACGCGTCGAGGGACAGGTCGGCCGTGCCGTCCAGCTCGGTGGAGAAGAACACCGTACGGACGGTGGCCTCTTCGTCGAGGTGAGCGGCGAGGGCGAGGGCGTGGTCGGCGAGGTGCTGGACGCTACCGTCCTTGTAGAACGGGCGCATCGAGCCCGACCGGTCGAGCACGAGGAACACGGTGGCGCGGGCGCCTGCCTTCCCCTTGGTGCGCAGGACCTGCCCGGCGGCCTTGTACGCGGCTGCGAGCGGGGGCGCTTGGCGCTTGACCGCGGCGAGGGCGTGTGCGGGGCCGCCTGTGGCGGCCTCGGCGGTGAGGAGCTCGGCGTCGGCGTCGTCCTCGGCCGGGACGGGCTCCGCGTCGGCGTCGGCCGCGACGGGCTCGGCCTCGGCGGCCACGGGCTCCGCCTCGGTGATGACCTCGGCGATGACCTCGGCCTCGGCCGCGACAGGCTCCACCTCGAGCTGCGGCTCCGCCTCGGCGGCCACGGGCTCGGCCGCGGCAGGCTCCGCCTCGGGCTCGGTGTCCGCTTCCGGGGCGGCTACGTCGGCCTGCGGCTCGGTGTCCGCCACTGCGGCGGGCTCCTCCTCGGGCGCTGCGGCCAGGGCCGGCTCGGCCTCGGCCTCAGCGGCGACCGGCTCCGGCTCGGCCTCGGCGGCGACCGGCTCGGCCTCCGCCTCGGGGGTGGCTGCCTCCGCCTCGGGGGTCGGAGCGGTGATCGCCTCGGGCTCGGCCTCGGGGGCCGTCGCCTCCGCCTCGGCCGCGAGCGGCTCCGGCTCGGTGGCGGGCTCCGGCGCCGCCTCGGTGGCCGCTTCGGCGGCTGCGGGCTCCGCTTCGGCGGCGGCCGGGGCCGTCGGGGTGGACGGCGTCGCCGGGGTCGCCGACGAGCCCCCGGTGGGGGACCGGCGGGCCTCCGGGACCGTGGGGTCCGGGGTGGGGGCCGGGGCCGGGGCGGTGAGGACCGTGCCCGGTTCGAGGTCCCGGGGGGTGGACTGCGGGGGAACGGTGGGGTTGTCGAAGGAGGCGGCGACCAGTTCGGCCGCAGCGTCCAGGGGGGTGCGTTCGGTCTGGCTCGGGAGGGCCGCCGAAGTGGTGCCGGTCGTCTCCGGAACCGATTCAGAGGTCCGTCCGAACACCTTGCGCAACAAGCTCCGAATACCCATGGGCCAGGCCTTTCGCATGAGTGCGTGCATCATTTGTCCGTGCTGCGCGGTAGATCCCTGCCCAGAGTGGACACGTAAGGTTATCGGCCCCTTGGCTGGAACTTCGGGAGGGGCACCTTTCGTGGCGCCCACGCCCCAAACACACCCGTTATGCCCCCGAACTGCCGCCCCGACGTGTCGGATTCACCGGGCGTTCATCCATCGGCCGCCGCTTCGGCGCAACCCGCCCATAGCGTCACCGACGGATTGTTCCGACACGTTGTCGGGGACCGTGCATCTACGGAGGACACTCGTGCGCAAGCTCCTGCCGCTCATCGGCACTTCTCACGGGGGCGGACGTTCCGCTCTCACCTGCCGCTACCGCTGCGGCGACGCCTGCTTCCACGAGGTGCCGAACACCAGCGACAACGAGTACGTCGGCGACGTCATAGCCCGCGCCTACTCCCGCCGCGCGATGCTCCGCTCCGCCGCGGTCGTCACGGTCGCCTCGGCGGCCGGTACCGCCCTCACGCTGAGCGGCAACGGCTCCTCCGCCTCCGCGGACCCGACCCTCGACGCGCAGCGCGCCGGCGCCGCCGGAGTCAACGCCGAGGGCGCCCGCGGCCTGCGCTTCAAGCCCGTCGCGCCGAACACAGCCGACCAGGTCACGGTCCCCGAGGGCCACGAGCAGAACGTGGTCATCCGCTGGGGCGACCCGATCGTCAAGGGCGCGCCGGGCTTCAACCCGGACAACCAGACCGCCGCCGCACAGGCCGGTCAGTTCGGCTACAACAACGACTTCCTGAGCCTGCTCCCGCTCGGCGGCGCCTACGAGCGCCAGCAGCTGCTCGTGGCCAACCACGAGTACACGGACGAGAACCTCATGTTCAAGGGGTACGACTCGGCCAACCCGACCCGCGAGCAGGTCGAGATCGCCTGGGCCGCGCACGGCCTGTCCGTGGTCGCGGTCCAGGAGGACCACCGCAGCGGCAAGCTGACGGCCATCAGCCGCCACCGCCTCAACCGCCGTCTGACCGCCACCAGCGAGTTCCGGCTGACCGGTCCGGCCGCCGGCACCGACCTGGTGAAGACCTCGGTCGACGCCACCGGCACCAAGGTGCTCGGCACCCTCAACAACTGCGCCGGCGGCACCACCCCGTGGGGCACCACCCTCCACGGCGAGGAGAACTTCAACCAGTACTTCGGCAACGCCGGCCTGGTCACCGACCCCACCCAGGCGGCCCGCCTGAAGCGCTACGGCGTGACGGCCGGCGCCACCGAGCGCAAGTGGGAGCGGTTCGACAAGCGCTTCGACGTCGCTCAGGAGCCCAACGAGTCGCACCGCTTCGGCTGGGTCGTCGAGCTGGACCCGTACGACCCGAACTCCACCCCGCGCAAGCGCACCGCGCTCGGCCGCTTCAAGCACGAGGCCGCGCAGCCCCGCCTGACCGAGGACGGCCGCCCCGTCGTCTACATGGGCGACGACGAGCGCTTCGACTACTTCTACAAGTTCGTCTCGTCGAAGCAGATGAAGAAGGGCGACTCGCGCGCGGCGAAGGAGCACAACCTCACGCTGCTCGACGAGGGCACCCTCTACGTCGCCAAGCTCACCGGCGACACCCCGGCCGCCGAGATCGACGGCACCGGCAAGCTCCCCTCCGACGGCGAGTTCGACGGCTCGGGCGTCTGGATCAAGCTCCTCACCTCCTCCCCCAAGGGGAACGTCTCGCACGTCGAGGGCATGACCGCCGAAGAGGTGTCCGTCTTCACGCGCCTCGCCGGTGACAAGGTCGGCGCGACCAAGATGGACCGTCCCGAGGACGTGGAGCCGTCCCCGCGCACCGGCCGCGTCTACATCGCGCTGACGAACAACACGGACCGCGGCAAGCCCGGCAAGGAAGGCGCCACCGAGGCCAACCCGCGCAACCTGAACAAGCACGGCCAGATCCTGGAGCTCGCCGAGAACTTCGACGACGCGGCCGGCGACGGCTTCGCCTGGCGCCTCTTCCTGGTCGCGGGTGACCCGAACGACCCGGCGACCTACTTCGCGGGCTTCCCGAAGGACAAGGTCAGCCCGATCTCCTGCCCGGACAACGTCGCGTTCGACCCGCACGGCAACCTGTGGATCTCCACGGACGGTAACCAGCTCGGCTCGCACGACGGCCTGTTCGGCGTCGCGACCGCCGGTGAGCGCCGCGGTGAGCTGAAGCAGTTCCTGACCGTTCCGCGCGGTGCCGAGACCTGTGGCCCCATCATTCAGGACAAGCGTGTCCTGGTCGCCGTGCAGCACCCGGGCGAGATCGACGGCGCGTCCGTCGAGAAGCCGCAGTCGGTGTGGCCCGACGGTCCGGGCAAGATCGTCCGCCCGTCGGTCGTGTCGGTCTGGCGCAAGGACGGCAAGAACATCGGAGTCTGACGTCTGACGTCTGACGTCCGAGCCGAGGTGAGTTGATCCGTGCGGGGGCGGTGGATGTTTCACGTGAAAAAAACACCCCCCCCCCCCCAACCGCCGCCCGCCGGGGGCCCCCCCCCCCCCCGGGGGGGGGGGGCCCCCCCCCCCCC
>NZ_JBHVYI010000010.1:17253-60437 GCF_042880975.1 Streptomyces sp. NPDC058289 | reverse complement strand
AAACCGTGGTGCCGCCTCCTGCGCTCCCTCGCCCCCCCGGTGGTGTGTTTCCGGGGGGGGGGGGGGGTGGTTTTCCACCCCCAAAACCCCCCCCCGCCCCCGCTCAACTGCCGTCCGGCAGGCGCCCGACCGGCAGCAGGAGCGTGGTCACCGCGCCCCCGTCGGGGGCGTTGGAGAAACGCAGTTCGATCTCCAGCACCTCCGCGTGCCCGGCCGCGATGGTCAGGCCGAGCCCGTGGCCCCGTCCGCGGCCCGGATCCCCGGTGCGGAAGCGCCGCGGCCCCTGCTCGATCAGCTCGGCCGGATAGCCGGGCCCGTGGTCGCGTACGGTCACCAGCGGGCCGGTGACGGTCACTTCGACCGGTGGCCGCCCGTGCTTGTGGGCGTTGACCAGCAGGTTGGCCAGGATCCGGTCCAGTCGGCGCCGGTCGGTGAGCACCACCGCGTCGCGCTCGATCCGTACCGCGACGGGCAGTCGGGTGCTCGCCGCCGCCCGCTCCACCGCGCGGCCGAGCTCCACCCGCGCCAGGTCGGCCCGTTCGACGCCCGAGTCCAGCCGGGAGATCTCCAGCAGGTCCTCGGTGAGCAGGTGCAGGGCCTTGAGCCGGTCGTTGATCATCTCTTTGGGCCGGCCCTCGGGCAGCAGCGCGGCCGCGGCCAGGGATCCCGTGAGCGGGGTGCGCAGCTCGTGCGCGACGTCCGCCGTGAACCGCTTCTCCGCCTCCAGCCGGGCCTGGAGCGAGGCCGCCATCGAGTCGAGGGCCTGGGCCACGTCCCGTACCTCGTCGCGGGAGCGCGGGCGCGGCCCCTCCCCGTCGGCCGGGAAGCCGACGCGTGCGTCGAGGTCCCCGGCGCTGATCCGGCGGGCCACGGCGGCCGTGGTGGCGAGCCGGCGGCTGATGCGGTTGGCGAGGAAGATGCCGGCGAGTGCGACCACCCCGGCGGCGAGGACGGCGGAGACCAGGATGGCGGTGTCGATCTCCCGGAGCCGGGTGCGGGTGCTGTCGTAGGGGACCCAGACGGCGAGGGGCTTGCCGTCGGCGGGTCCGGCCGCCCACATGACCGGTTTTCCGTCCTGTTCGCCGGTCATGCTGCCGGTCAGTCCGCGCGCGACCAGTGCGCGCAGCGGGGCCGGGAGTTCGGGCGGGTCGAGTGCGCTGTTCCCGTCGCCGCGCGCGGTGCCGTACTCGTACTGGCCCAGGGCGTAGTCCAGCTCCCGGTCCACGTCCTTGCGGACCTCGCCGACGAGCTGGCGGGCGACCACGTTGTGCACGAGGATCCCGAGCGCGGCCGCGACGGCGCAGCACACCGCCGTGGTGGTCATGGCGATCTTCCAGCGCAGGCTGCTCGTCCGACGCATCGGGGACCCGGCCTCCTCAGCCGCCGCCGGTGCCCGCGGCCGGGCAGGGGGAGGCGTCGCCCTGGTTCGGGCACTCGTCGAGGGTGAGCTGGTCGAGGTTCATGATCCCGGCCTCCGGGTCCCACACGTAGTCGGAGATGGAGACCTTCTTCGGGTTCGAGGTCGGCTCGCGCACGGCCAGGTGCTCGGCGGCCACCTCCACGCCCTCCAGGACACCGCGCCGGGACAGGACGCGGGCGATCGTCCCGTCGTCCTGGACGGTGTAGACGCGCAGTTCGCTGAGCCGGCCGTCGATGTCCAGGGCGGTGATCAGCTCCGCCCTGCCGTTGCCCGTCACGTCGGCGAGCACCGCGGGCCGCACGGGGCAGTCGGGGCCGCCGTCCACAGCCTGTGTACAGAGCGCGATGCGCTGGATCGCGCGGGGGTCGACGAGCCGGCCGGTGCCGGCGTCCGCGGCGTTGGCGGCGGTGATGTCGGCCCGTACGACGTCCACGGCGTTCACGCCCCGCATGGACAGCTCGGGGACCTTGGCGAGACCGGGGACGGCGGTGGCCGTACCGGACTGCTGGCCGGGGGCCGGGGGGTCGGGACGGATGTCCTTCCACAGGGTGCGGGGGGCGTGCGCCGTGCCGAGGTCGCCGTCGTCCTGGAGGCCATCCACGTCGGCGCAGCCCGTCGCTGCCGACAGGGCGGCCGCCAGGAGGAGGACCCGGCTGCGCCGGAGGAAGGGCCTCATGTGCTGATGCTCCCCCGGCGGGAGCGGGGCGGCCCGGGGGCGGGGCCATTGGGGGGACGGCGCGGCGCCGCTGCCAGGGCTCCGCCCCCGGACCCCCGCGCCTCGAACGCCGGCGGGGCTGGAGAGACCGAACCTCCGCGGGGTTGAAGGGACCAAACGTCCCCGAGGCCGAAGCGTCCGAACGCCCGCTAGTCGCGGGTGGGGTCCGCGATGGCTCGGGCTGCTGCGAGTTCCTGGCGGACCGGGGAGAGGACGGAGGTTTCGTCGACCTCGGGGGGTGGGGCGGGGCGGAGCTCGGTGGGGGTCCGGACCCGGCGGACGCCCAGGGCCAGGGCGCGGAGGTCTTCGGCGATCGCCTCGACCTCGTGGGCGCCCGGGGGCTGCGCGCCGTGGTTGACGCGGACCCGTGCGGCCGTCGTCGCGTCGACGATCCGCTCGACGGCGACCACCAGCGGCCACCACACGGCGGCCCGTTCCCCGGTCGGCGGCGGCTCGGTCAGCGCCCGCTGGAACTCGCTGCGCACGCCCGACAGCTCCCGGTAGATGCGGCGGCGGGCCTGGAGCCGGGCGGTGCGGGCCGCCCGTTGGCCCGCTTCGGTGTCGGGGGTGGAGCCGAAGGCGCGCTCCACGTACCGGGCGGCGTCGTCGACCGCGTCGGCGAGCCGGTCGCCGAGCCGGGTGTGCCAGCTCTCGGGCCAGAGCAGGTACCCGGCGATCAGGGTGATGGCGCAGCCGATCAGGCTGTCGAGCAGCCGGGGCCGGACCAGGTCGAAGCCCTGGTGGTTGAGCAGGTCGGACAGGAGCAGGATGACCGGGGTGATCGCCGCGGTCTGGAAGGCGTAGCCCTTGACCGAGAAGACGGGGATGAGGGCCGCCAGGACCACCATGACGGGCACGTCCCACCACCCCCGCGGCACCTCCGAGAGCACGGCGGCCGCGATGACGAGCCCGCCGGCGGTGCCGAGCGCGCGCAGCACGGCCCGGGAGAACACCGAACCGAAGTCGGGCTTGAGGACGAAGGTGACGGTCAGCGCGACCCAGTAGGAGCGCTCGATCTCCACCACCGATACGAGGGACTGCGCCAGCCCGATGCACAGCGCGAGCCGCAACCCGTAGCGCCAGGAGGCCTCGGAGAACATCATGTCGCGCACCGCCCGGCGGGCCCGGACCCGCAGCGCGGCGGGCCGGCCGAGCCGGTCGTCGACGTCTGGCATGTCCGGCTCGGCCAGCGGAACGATCGTCGCGGCGTGCCGCAGGGCCGCGTCGATGGCCCGCTCGGACTGGCCGTCGGGCGCGGGCAGGTCCAGTACGGGGGTGTGCGTGCGGCCCTCCTCGACGGCCGTCGCCAGTTCCCGTACGGCCGCCGGGATCGCGGGGGAGAGGGGCCTGCGGCGCAGGTGCGCGGCGGGCGCGGCCTCGACGAGCGGGATCACCACGTTCAGCTGGGCCAGCATCCGCACGAGCGAGGGACTGTGGCCGTGCACCCGGGCCCGGCGGCCCAGCACCAGGTCGTAGGCGTGGTTCAGGGCCTGGGTGAGCTGCTGGCGGCGCTCCTCGTACGCGGGTCCCGGTCCGCCCGCGGCCTCCAGGATGTCGGCCAGGGCCCGGTAGGCGGCGGCGACGGCGGCCCGCTCCGGCTGCCGGCCGCGCAGGGGCCAGCCCAGCAGGGTCAGCAGGAGGACGAACAGTCCGCCGGCGCTCAGCAGCAGCGGAGCCGTCCACCAGGGACTGGGCATGGGCAGGCCGGCGCCGACCACGGCGTTCAGCAGGAGCAGCAGCCCGGAGACGGAGGCGACCGTGCCGATGGAGGAGATCATCCCGGAGACCAGGGCGATCAGGGTGAGGACGCCGACCGCGACCCAGCCGTGCCCGAAGACCAGGGTGCCCAGTGCGACGCCCACGGCCCCGAAGAACTGGGGCACGGCGATGTTCAGGATCCGCATCCGGTAGGCGTCCGCGGTGTCGCCGATGACCCCGGACAGGGCGCCCATCGAGACGAGCGCGCCGTACTCGGGTTCGTCGAGGGCGAAGCCGACGGCCAGCGGCAGGGCCATGGCGACGGCCGCGCGCAGCGCTGCGGCCCAGGGGATCGGCGCGGAACTCGGCCGCAGCCCCTTCAGCAGCCAGGGGGGCGGGGCCAGCGGTCCGAACCGTCCGGCCGCCGTCGCCCCGGCCCGTCCGGTCGGCCCGCGCCGTCCGGCCCGCCCGGGCGGTATGTCTTCGGTGCGTTCGGTGCTCATTCCCGCTTCCGTGCTGCCGCTCGTGAATCGGTTCTTCTGTGCTGCTCTAAGGATTCTTCTACGGATTTGCGTGCCAATCCGCCCGTTCCGAGCTTATGGGGTGCGGCGCAGTCGGCCCGTCAGCCAGGCGGCCAGCGCGGCGGCCAGTCCGACGGCCAGCACCACCCACACGGTGGTGCGAAGGAACGCGGTGAGTGCGTCGTACACCGCTTCGGCGGCCGCCCGGTCGATGTCGGCCGGCAGGTCGTCCAGGGTGAGGCGGCGACACAGGACCACGGCCACCCACAGCAGGACGGCTCCGACGGCCAGCCCCAGCCCGGTGGCCAGGACGGCCCGGCGGCGCCGGACGGCGACGGCGATGGCGACCGCGGCGAGCACCACGGTGAGCACGGGGAGCCAGACCCCGGCGATCTGCAGCATGCGGAAGCCCTTCCGGAGCGCGCCGAGGTTGTCGTACTCCATGACCTTCACCGAGAGGTGGGTTTCGGGGATGCGGTCGGCGAACGGCACCCCGTTGTCGATGAGATCGCCCTTGACCCGGGCGATCACGGGAGCGAGATCGATGGTCACGGCGTTGCCGTCACCGGTGGTGAGTGCGTGGAAGAAGGCTCCGTGGGCGGCGCGGTTCGCCGCGTCCCAGGCGGTTCGGTAGGCCGGGGTGCCGACGAAGGAGCGCAGGGCCTCGCCGAGCAGGGCGTCGACCCCGCCTTGGAAGGGGCCGGCGTCGATCTGCCCGGAGAGGGCCCGGCCGGCCTGGGTGACGACGAGGTTCTGCACGGCGGGATCCGAGGCGAGCGGGGACATCGCCGCGGTGTAGCGGTCGGCGCTGCCGAGCTCGTGATCGGCCCAGTACGCGACGGCGCTCGCGGGCACCAGCAGGGCCACGAGCGCGATGAGTACCGCCGAGAGGAAGGTCCGCACGTCACCAGGGAAAGGGGGCCGGGCGCGCGGCGCGAGCCGGATTGCTGCGGGCGGGTGGTGCGGCCCGGGCGTGTTCCTCTTGCGAGCAGTAATCTGGACATCTAATATCCAGATTATGAAGATGAGTGAGGGCGTCGAATGGGCCCTGCACAGCTGCCTCAACCTGGCCTGGAGCGGTGACGGCCGGGCGGTCTCGGCGGCCCGGCTGGCGGCCTGGCACGAGCTGCCCGCCGCCTACCTCAACAAGCAGCTCCAGGCCCTGGCGCGGGCGGGCATCGTCAGCTCCACCCCCGGCCCGCGGGGCGGCTTCCGCCTCGCGCGCCCGCTCGATTCCATCTCGCTCATGGACGTGGTCGCCGCGGTCGAAGGGCCGGACGAGGCCTTCCGGTGCGCGGAGATCCGGCAGCAGGGCCCCGGCGCCGGCGAGGAGCCGCCCGCGGCCGACTGCGCCATCGCGCACGCGATGGGCCGGGCCGAGCTGGCCTGGCGCCGAGCGCTGGCCGCGCAGACCCTCGACGAGATCCGCCAGCAGGCCGAACGGCAGGCACCCGAGGCCCCCGAGCGGCTCCGCGCCTGGCTCGCCGAAGCCCGCTAGACCTGCGTGCCGCCCTCCTTTTTGGACATCGCACATCGGGACAACCGACCCTGGAGCTTGGAATGACGCGCAGCATCACCAACCCGGCAGAACTCCACGACCCCACCGGCTACGGCTACAGCCACGTCGTCTCCGCGCCCGGAGAGCAGGTCTTCATAGCCGGCCAGTACGGATCCGACCCGACCGGCCACGTGGTCTCCGACGCGTTCGACGCCCAGGTCGGGCAGGCCTTCGCGAACCTCCGCACGGCACTGGAGGCCGTGGGCCTGGGCCTCGGCGACGTGGTCCGCATCGGGACGTACGTCGTCGGGCACGACCAGCAGAAGCTGGAGGTGCTGCTGAAGCACCTGCACGCCGCCTGGGGCACCGAACTGCCCGCCCAGACGCTGATCGGCGTGGCCGCGCTCGCCCTGCCGGACATGCTCTTCGAGATCGACGCGGTGGCGGTACGGGCGGCCCCCGGCGCGTAGGCACGGACTGCTCCGGTTGCCGGTCCCGGGTTGCGGGTGTGCCCTGGAGGATGGGAGAGAGGAGCCCGTCATGGCACATGCGGCACCCACCGCCCCCCGGGGGCACCGGCAGCCGGCGTCCGGTACGGCGGCCCACACGAGCAGGTCGGCCCTCGCGCGACCGCTGCTCATGGGACTGGTCTACGGCGTCTACGCCGCCTTCATGAAACGTCAGATGGGGCCCGTCGACGCGGGCAACGTCTTCTACGGGATCCTGTGCGGCGCGATCTTCGCCGCCTGCCTGGTGGCCCTGGCCCGGATCGGCCCGCGGCTGGCGCAGGAGCCGCACGCGGCGGCGTACGGGATCTTCGCGGGCATCTCCTTCGGCTACCTGTACAGCCTGGCCGGCGAGTCCATCCTGAAGAGCTCGGGCCTGGGCCTGCTCGTCGGTGCGGCCGTCGGCGCGGCGGCCTTCTACCGCTACCACAGCCGTAGCGCGACCTAGGTAGACCGAAGAACGTACGCCGAAGCCCCGGCTCCCGCGCATCGCGGGGGCCGGGGCTTCGGTGTGCGTGCGGCGGGGGCGTCAGCCGGTCGTGAAGTAGCCGAGGAGGTCGGTGATCACGTGGTTGGGGCCGCCGTAGCTGTTGAAGATGTTCACCTTGCCGCCGGTCCCGACGGGGGTGGTGACGTGGTTCGGGACCGTGAGGCCCGGGAGGGTGTTCAGGCTGCTGGCTCCGGGGAGCTTGCCGCCGTAGCCGTACGCGGTCAGGAAGCCCGGGGCGGTGGTGTCGGTGGCGGTGATGTTGAGGACCGCGCCGAGGGCGTTGGCCGGGAGGCCGGAGACCGTGGTGGTGGCGCCCGGGGCGACCTTGCCGGTCGTACGGGTGTCGGCCAGGCGCTTGGGGATGACGGGGGTGAAGAGGGCCTTGCCGTCCTTGCCGTAGTAGCCCACCGCGTCCAGGATCAGGTGGGTCGAGCCGCTGTTCGTGAACAGGGTGATGGTGCCGTCGGGGCCGACCGGGACGATGGCCTGGTTGGACTTGTCCTTGCCCGGCTGCACGTTCAGGTTGGAGGTCGCCGGACGCTTCGCCGGGTCCGGGTAGGCGATGACGTGGGCCGGCTGCGTCGCACCCGTGCCCGTCAGGTTCAGCGCGACCGCTTTGGCGTCGGCCGGGATGCCGTTGACGCCCGCGACCTTCACCGTGCGGGTCTTGGCGCCG
This sequence comes from Streptomyces sp. NPDC058289, assembly GCF_042880975.1. Classification (NCBI taxonomy): domain Bacteria; kingdom Bacillati; phylum Actinomycetota; class Actinomycetes; order Kitasatosporales; family Streptomycetaceae; genus Streptomyces; species Streptomyces sp. NPDC058289. The sequence goes on along the minus strand of NZ_JBHVYI010000010.1, from coordinate 52,913 downwards.
GGCAGCGCGCCGCCGGTCGTACGGGTATCCAGGACGCGGGTCGGGGCCAGCGGGGAGAAGCGGTCGCCGGCGTTGGGCTGGTAGTAGCCGACGAAGTCCACGATCAGGGAGGCACTGCCGGAGTTCAGCTGTGCCTGGATCTTGCCGTCCGCGCCCACCGGCACGGTGACCGTGTTGGACGAGGTGCCGCCGGTGCGGACGTTCACGTTCGAGGTCTCCGGCCGGGCCTGGCCCGAGGGCCAGATCGAGAGGTGGGTGTCCTGGGTGGCACCGGTGACGGTCACGTTCAGGACGACGGCAGCCATGCCCCCGGCCGGGAACTGCCTCGGCACGGTGGCGCCCCTCAGCAGCTCCACGGAACGGGGCGCCCCGTGTAGGACGGGGTTGCCGGAGTAACGGGTGTCCAGCAGCCGGAACGGCGTGGTGGCCACGTACCCGGACGCGGCATAGCCGACCTGTGCGGTCCGGGAGGCCGTGGACTGCGCGCCCTTGACGTCGTACACGGTGACCTTCACCTCGTACGTGCCGGGCTGCTTGTAGCTGTACGTGGCGGTCTGAAGGCCCGGACGGGACAGATGGGTGCCGTCACCGAAGTCCACGTCCACTCGCGAGACCCCCCACGGGGCGACGGTCGTGGTGGTGTCGACCCGGAGGGTCAGCGGTCGGACGACCCGGTTCGGGTCGTGGTCCGGAGCCGGCAGGACCGGCGTGGCGGTGAAGGCGGTGGCCAGTTCGCCGGGGGCGGTCGCCCGGACCGTCTCTTCCTTGGAGATCTTCTTGCCGATGCCGTTGGTCGCCGTCGTCTTGACCACACACGCGCACGGTGAGCCGTAGACGTGCGTGACGTCGGCCGCGTCGCCCGGCCGGACGACGGCGGGTGCCGTCCCGTCACCGAAGTCCACCGTGTAGGTCATCGTGGTGGGCCATGTGCTGTCCGAACCGGGATTGAACGTCACCTTGGTGCCGGCAGGCGCCCAGGGATGGTCGATCTTCAGCCGGACGTAGTGGAATCCGTCGTTGGTCTCGGTGGCGCCGCGGTCCAGGTAGGCGCCGTCCTTGCCGGTGTTGGGCACGCGCGGGTCGTCCGTGGTGGGATGCCCGTTCTTGTCGACGGGCAGGACGCCCGGCGCCGTCGCGTCGGCGGAGTCGATGAGCGGCGAGTCGGCCTCGGCGAGGCCTGCGACCGTGGGGAGCAGGACGTCGCGCGCGCCTTGCCCACTGGCGGCCAGGAATGCCGCCGCGGTCGGATATGTGGTGCCGGCCCACTGATAGGCGACCGTGGGGTAATCCTTCGCGCCCACGATCACGTTGTAGTCGGCGCGGGTCCCGGACGTTGCGCTCTGCGCCACGGAGAGCTGGGGGGTCGTGCAGGTGGTGTTGCCGGCGGCCATGAGCAGGTTGTTGAACACCGAGGATCCGCTCGAGGCGCCACGGACCTCGACGGTCTTGTCGCAGCTCTCCACGCCCTCGTCCGCGTCGGTGAAATTGTTGATGTCGTTGTTGGTGATGACGGTGCCGGGCGCGTCCACCACGGAGAGCGGCCCCGTACCCGCCAGGGCGTTGCGGCTGAGGACGGTGCGCTGGGCGCCTGCGATCACGGCCCTGTCGAGCGAGCTGCGGCTGACGCGCACGTCCGTGCTTCCCTCGCCGACGCCGAGCGAAGCGCCGCCCACTACCTCCGTACTGCGGACCTCCACCTCCTCCAGCACGACGTCGTGGGAGCTGCTGATGCTCACACCCGTGCGCGCCCTCAGCCCCTGGACCACCACGTGAGAGGCTCCGCTGATGGCCAGCGTCTGGATGCCGGGATCGTGGAACTCGTTCTCGGGGGTGAAGGCGAAGGTGATCGGCTTGCCCGGCGCGCCCGAACGGTCGACCGTGAGGGCCGGCTGCTCCAGGAAGCGCGCGTTGACGTGCACGGTCTGCCCGGGCTTCGCCGCCTTGGCCGCCGCGGCGAACGTGCAGAACGGGGAGGTCGGCGTGCCGCTCCCGCTGTCCGTGCAGGCGAGGCCGTTTTCGACGTACAGGTCGGTCGGGAGCTCGGCGGCGGTGGCGGCCGGCATGCCGATGAAGGTGACCAGGCCTGCGGTGAGCAGGACCATCGCACGGCTAGGACGCAATGGGGTGACTTCCTTCAACGAGATGCGTACATCGGTCACTGCTGGGACCGCTCATGCCGTCGCAAGGTTGTACGAAGTCCGGGTGCTCTCGAGGATCGGTACTTTCGGTCGGAAATATCAGGACAAAAGGTCGAGGTGGTGGGGTGGGCCGGTGGCTGAGACTGAATGAGGCGCCGGTTCCCGTGCTCCGTGGTCGAACCTCACGTGACCACTCTCCGTTGCCGAGAGCGCGGGAACCGGTGCCTCCTCATGTCCTGATGCCCCTACGCGAGTCCTACGCGGCCGTGTCGTCTCCGGCCGGGGCCTCGGCGGTGGTCTGGGCGGTCTTGGGGGACTCGGGTTCCGGCTGGCGTGCGGGCGGGGCCGGCGGGGAGAAGCGGGAAGCCTCGGCGCGGAGCATGGCGTTCAGGGCGAGGTACGGGTCGAAGGGCATGGCGGAACCTCACGGTGTTTCGGGGGTGTGGGGGGACGCGCGCCCAGGGCACTCGGGGGCCAGGGGGCAGCGTGAGCTGCCGGGTGTACCCGTTGTGTCGGGTGCGCGGTGCTGCTGCTCGGACGCTCGGCCCGGTCAGCAGCGCAGGACCACACTCCGTACCGCCCGCAGGGATGCCGCCGGTGCGGCGGCCCCCGCCGGGTGCGCGAGCGCCTTCGGGGGACCGGACCGGGGAGGTTTCACGTGAAACACCGGCCGTTGCAGGCCCCGTACGCCGGGGACACCGCGCGCGGGCACCCGTACGGCCACCCGTACTTCGGGATCGCCGGCCGGATCGGCCGGTGCCTCGGTGGGCTCGGCCGGGGCGGTGGGGGCGGAGCGGGAGCCTTCGGCCGTCGCGGTGGACGGGCCGGCTCCGCCGACGCCGAACAGGCACAGCAGCAGGGCGCAGAGCACCGTCAGGGCCGTCATCAGGGCCCTGTTCGGTGCCGTCGGCGCATGCCGAGCATGCGGCGTACTGCTCATGCGGAGGGTGTGCCCCGACATGCGGGCCGACTCTCCGCCGGGGCCGCAGCATCCCTCGACCGGGGGACGAAGACACCCCCCACGGCTGTCAGGTGGCCGCAGGGGGTGTCCGTCTTCCGGGGGCCGCGGCCGGTCAGCGCAGGGTGCGGCGGTGGCCGGTGAGGCGGGCCAGGACGGCCGTTTCGCCGCTGATCAGCCGGAGTTGGGCCCGGCCGGACGGTCCGCCCCGCCCGGAGATCCCGGGGGAGACCCGGGTCACGGTGAACACGGCCGTACGCCGGTCGGCGCGCGCCACCTCGATCGTCTGCCCGCGCCGCAGTTCGCCGAGCCGCGGCAGGTCTCCGGAGACCACGGCGGTGCCGGCCGCGCCCGGGGCCGGGCCCGCGGAGTCCCACACCGCGCTGTCCTGGACGGGGGGCTTGGCGTCGGCGGCGCCGACTTCGAGGTCCGCGGCGTAAGGCCCGCGCAGCTCGCCCGGCCCCGCGTCCGTCCCGCCGGGCGGGGTGCCGACCGTCAGCGGTACGTCCGTTCCGAGCGCCGGGATCACCAGGCGCAGCGGCAGCGAGGCCGGAAGGGCCGTGGCCCCCGACCGCCCGGGCCTACGGGCGCCCTTGCCGGTGGTGTGACCGCCGGAGTGCTCCAGCTGCCGGGCCAGCCGGCGCGGTCCGGACAGGCCCAGGACCCGCGAGGGCAGGGCGTCGCCCGCGGTCGGGGCGGCCGGACGGCCGCCTTCGGTGGTGCGCAACACCCCTAGGCCGGTGCACAGCAGAGTCACCGTCAGTACGCCGACCACCCACTTGGCGCGGGGCATGGGAATCCCTCCTGGTCCGGCTCGGGCGGCCGGTCCCGAGAGCAGTGGACCCTTCCCTGCCCTCCGGCGGCGCGCGAAACACGGAGAACTGACGTCACGTCATCGCTGTGACGGGCTCTCGCCGACACGTCTTCGCAGATGGAGGCCGGTGGGCCGGGGCCGGACCGGGTGTGGGGGGCGTGCGCCCGAACGGGTGAGAACGTCAAGGGCGAACCTTGGGCGTGTCGGATCGAGGGCACGTTCTGCCACATGCGAAAACCTGTCAAACAGGACGATATGACGGGCCGTCGGCCGGAGTTGCGGGGTGAGGTCGGGCGGCTTGTCCTTGGATCATGAATGATCCATACGCATATGCCCTGGCCATGGGGCCCCATTACTTTCCGACCTTCCCGACCCGGCCCGCCCCGGATTCCCCCGCGGGTGTGGAGGCCGCCTTCATCGGCGTCCGGCCGTTGCCCAGGAAGCGCTCCGAGGCGGCCTCCCGCAGCGCGTCCGCCAGACCGTCCACCACGCGCCGCTCCCGCCAGGGGCGCTCCGCCGCGCTCACACCCGCTCCGGGGTCCGGGCGGGGCGCCGGACGGGAGGCAGGACGGGCGCTGCAGCCCGGGTGAGGTACCCGGCGCCGAGCGGCGGGCCGTCCAGCTCGGTCGTGGCGACCGCGGGCTGGAGCCCCGACAGGCGCCGCAGCAGTCCGGGGGCCAGCTCCGGGCCGACCGCCCGGGCCAGTACCGAGGCCTCGGTGGGGTGCGCATGCACCCAGCCGATGCGGCGCAGCCCCGACCAGCCCGGTTCCTCGGCGGCCTCCGCCAGGGCGCGGGCGGCGGGGGCCAGGGGTAGCAGCCTGACCGTCGCGGGGGCCCCGGGCTCCGGGGCGCCCGCCGGATCCGGCCGGACGGACTCGGCGACCGCGAGCCGGGTGAAGGCCGGCCGGGGCAGCTCCGCGTGGTCGGCCAGGTCGCTGACGGTCGGGGCCAGGCAGTGCACCCCGGCCGGGAACCCGTCCCGCAGGGCCGCGGCGGCGACCGCACGCCCGGCCGGACCCGCGTCGCCGACGGTGACCAGGTGGAACGCCGTACGCCTCCCCCCTCCGGAGGCGAGGGGCAGCAGCGCGGCCGCGGTGGCGGCGGGCTGCTCCACGCACCAGACGGCGTCGAAGCGGCCGGCGGGCGGGGCGGGCGGGGTGGCAGAAGCCGGCGGGACGGGTGCGGCGCCGGCCAGGACCTCGGCGCCCCGGCGCGCGTCGAGCCGGGCCGCGAGGAGGTCCACGTACTCGGGATACAGCCCGATCAGCGCGAGCTGACGGGCCAGCAGGAGCCTGCTCTGCCGTACGTCGCCGGCGGTGAGCAGGGTCAGGTGGTGGCCGCGGCCGAGCAGCTCGGCGGCGATCCGGATGCCGGTGGGGCTGGCCGCCCCGGCGAGGGCGATGTGCACGGCGGACTCGTTTCGAAGGAGGTGGGGCGCGTGCGTCTACGCGGTGGCGGTGCTTCCGGGGGCTCCGGGTGCCAGGGCGGCCTCGGCGGCGGCCGGGACGGGCGGCAGTGGCGTGGTGACGGTGACCTCGCCGGGGATGCCCACCCGTACGAGGAAGGCGCCGCGCTCCGGACCGGCGCCGATGACGGAGAAGCAGACGGAGTCGCCCGTCCCGATCAGGCCGTTCACCACGTCGGTGTAGAAGAGCACCGGGGTCGCCGAGGTGACGAGGTTGCCGAGCTCGCGGGCGTGCGCGGGAGCCTTGCGGGTGTCCAGGCCGGCGAGCTGGTGGTAGTTCTCGACCAGGGCCGGGCCGGCCTGGTGCGTGTAGATCCGCCGGACCTCGTCCACGAAACCGGGGCGGTGGGCGTCCATGGTCTCCTGGTTCAGCATCATGCCGCGCGAGTAATAGCGGGCCAGCTCCGGTCCGTTGAGTCCGAATGCGGACAGCTCGGCGGAGCCGGGAAAGCCCGGCGGGTGGGCGGCGCCGCCTCCGGGGTAATGGATGAGCGGATCGCTGAATCCGGGCTCGCCCCCGAAATCGAGGGAATCGCGCGAATAGAAACCGAGGCCGGCCTCGAAGCTTTCGTCCCGCTCGAATACCAGGGCGGTCGCGGCATCGGAGAACAGCGCCCCGGAGCACCACAGGGTGTGCGCGAAGGGATGCTCCCCGTCCGCACCGCTGTACTGGGAAATGACGCCGTTCTCGTCGATTCCGATGGGGCTCGCCGCGTTGTACGAGATCACCAGCACGCGGCGGGCCCCCGTCCGCGCCAGGTGCGCGGCGACGCGGGAGAGCCCGCCGCAGCCGGCGCCGAGCTGGAAGGGGGGCACGCTGTCCGGGATGCGCAGGCGTCGCAGCAGGTTGAAGGCGTCCTGGTCGAGCATGATCTCGTACGGGGTGCACGTGGCGACGAAGACGGCGTCGATGTCCCCGGGCTCGGCGTGGGCGGACCGCAGCGCGGCGCGGGCGACGTCGACGACGGTGTCGAGCGAGGCGAAGCGCTCCCGGTCCCAGCTCTTGGAGGTGACCCCGAGTATGCGCTCGATATCGGCGCCGCTGATTTCCTTGCCGGCCCGCTTGCGGTGCGGAATGTGCGCGAGCCGGGCCCATTCCTCGACGGAGATGACCTCGCCGATGTGGGCGCCGACACCGGAAATCCGATAGGGGAACGGGTACGCGTACGCGGCGGGGGGATTGGCCGTTTCCGAGGCAGACATGCTTCTCCGGTCCGTGGAATCCGATGGGGACGGCTCCAGCGAACACCAGCAGGTGGACGGGGAGAAGGGAATGCGGGGGTGCAGTGGTGAAAGCGTTGAATACGGGATCCGGGTCCCTCCCGGGGCGGGCGTCGTGAGCGGGCGGCGGGTGGCCAACGCCTGGCTCGGGGACCTGCTGGCCGAGGCCGGCTGGAGCGGGGCGGAACTGGCACGGGCCGTCAACGGCCTCGGGACCCTGCACGGGCTGGCCCTGCGCTACGACCGGACCGCCGTCGCGCACTGGCTGTCGGGCACCCGGCCGCGCCGGCCCGTGCCCGAGCTGATAGCCGCGGCGCTGACGGAGCGGTGCGGGCGGCTGGTCACCGTCGCGGAGGCGGGCCTCGGTGCGAGCTCGACGGGACCCGGCGTACGGACCGGCCCGGGCGCGGCGGCGGCCGAAGGCGGCGGCGAGGGGCTGCTGCGGCTCGCGCTGCAGGCCCGGGCGGACATGGACCCGCACAGCAGGCCGCCGCTGCTGCGCAGCCCGTACCAGCCGGTGCCGGTGCCCGCCGCGGTGTGGGATCCGGATCCGTATCCGGCGCAGGGCGGCCCCGGCGGCGCGGGCCCGACGGGTGCGGGCGGTGTCGTGCGTCCGGGCACCGGCCTCCCCGAGCTCGCCGCCCGGCGGCATCTCGCGGCGCACGCCGAGCAGTTGAGGGCCCTCGCGGCGAGCTTCTCGGGCCTCTACCTCACCCATGGCGGCGTCCACACCCGCGCGGCCCTGGCGGCCTGGCTGGCCCAGGACGCGGGTGCCTTCGCCGCCCGCCACACGGACGGCCGGGGGCCTGCCGCGCACGGCCGGGGGGCGGCCGGACAGGGGTGCGGGGTGCCGGACGTGTGGCGTGGTTACGCCCAACTCGCGCACCTGCTAGCGGAGATGACGGCGGACGCCGGGTTCCACGGGCTTGCGCAGGAGTACCACGGCATCGCCCTCGGACTGGCCCGGCAGGCCGGGGACCGGCGGATGTACGCAATCACCCTGCGCGCGATGAGCGCGCACGCCGGCCGGCTCGGGCAGTCCGCGCACGCGGTACGGCTCGCCCGGGCGGCGGTGGAGACCGCGCCCGCCGACGGGGAGCCCGGCACGCTGGCGTTCCTCCTGGTCCAGCGCGCGGCCGCGCACGCCCATGCCGGACAACGGGCCGCCGCCGCAGCGGATTTGGTCACGGCCGGCCGGTTGCACGGGCGGCACGCGCTGAACCCGCCCGACGGCCCTTTCGACTCGTACGCCCGGGCCGACCTCGACTTCGCCCGGGCCCGCACCCACCTCGCCCTCGGCGAGTTCCCGGCCGCGGCCGACGCACTGGAACGGTCCCTGCGCGGGCGCGCGGCCGGCCAGCACCGGGCCACCGCGCTCACGCACGCCGCGCTCGCCGAGACCCTGCTGCGCCTCGGGCACCTCACCCGGGCGTGCGAGCACTGGCGGGCGTTCCTCACGGCGGCCCCGGCGGTGCAGTCGCGTGCGGTGCGCGAGGCGCTCGGCCGACTGCTGCGCGACCTGACCCCGTACCGGCGGACGCGGGAGGCGGTCCCGACCGTCGCGATGGCCCGGGCGCTGGCGGAACGGCTGCCGTGAGCGCGGCGGGGGCCGTCGCGGAGCCAAGGGGCGCAAGGCGAAGGGCCCGGCGGGCCGGGTCACGACGGATCGGGCCGCGACGGGCCGGGTCGCGACGGGCCCGGTCACGATGGATCGCGCCGGACCGGATCGCGCCGGATCGGGTCGCGCCGGAGCGGATCGCGCCGGACCTGGTCGCGGCGGCCCGGATCATGGCGGCCCCGCTCAGCGCGCGGCAGCGGCCGCCCGCCGGTAGCGGAGCTCGGGGACCGGGGAGCCGTCCGCGTACTCGACGAGGACACCGCCGTCGGGGCGGAAGCCCGCGCGCTCGTAGAACCGGCGTGCCCGGGCGTTGCCTTCGATCACCCAGAGCCGTACCGCGGGGTAGGGCGCCCGGCGCAGCACCTCGGTCATCAGGGCGCGGCCGACGCCGGTGCCCATGGCGTCGGGCCGCGCGTACAGGGCGTACAGCTCGCCCTCGTCCGGGGCGGTGCCCTCGGGGCCCGTGGTCGTGGCGGGGCCGAAGGCGGCCCATCCGAGCACCGCACCGTCGGGGCCGTCGGCCACGAGGTTGGTCACGGCGCCGGCCGGATCGGCGAAGGCCGCGCGCCGCTGCTCGGCGTACGCGGCGACGCTGAGCCCGTCCAGGTAGGACTGCGGCATCAGCCCGGCGTAGGCGTGGCGCCACGCGCCCACGCGCACGGCGGCGACGGCGTCGATGTCGGACTCGGTCATCTCGCGTACGAAGGGGCGGGCTTGCCCCGCGGCAGTGGCGTCCATGCGGGGAGTGTGCCAGCGCCGTACGGGGCCCGGCACCGGGATTTCAGGGCCGGCCGGAGCCGTCCAGCCAGGGCCTGCGCCCCGGTCCGGTCGGGTGGGTGCCGGTGACGCCCATGACCACCGAGTAGAGGCTGGTCTCCGCGGTGATGAAGAGCCGGTTGCGCTTGGCCCCGCCCCAGGCGATGTTGGACACCGTCTCGGGGACGTCGAGCCGTCCGATCAGGGTGCCGTCGGGGTCGTAGCAGTGCACGCCGTCGCTCATGGCGGCCGCCCAGAGCCGGCCGCCGGTGTCGAAGCGGAGGTTGTCGAAGCGCGCTCCCGGACGGGCCGCCGCGTCGGCGAAGACCTTGCCGTCCGAGAGGGTGCCGTCCTCGCGCACGTCGAAGACCCGGATGCAGCCGCCACGGGTGTCGGAGACGAAGAGCTGCTGCTCGTCGGGGGAGAAGGCGAGACCGTTCGGGGCCTCGAAGCAGTCGGCGACCAGGCGGACTTCACCGGTGCCGGGGTCGATGCGGTAGACGTTGTTGGCGCCGATCTCGCTCTCGGCGACGTAGCCCTCGTAGTCGCTGGTGATGCCGAAGTCCGGGTCGGAGAACCAGATCGAGCCGTCGGAGCGGACCGCGGCGTCGTTCGGGCTGTTCAGGCGCTTGCCCTGCCAGCGGTCGGCCAGCACCGTGACCGTGCCGTCGTGCTCGGTCCGCGTCACCCGGCGGTTGCCCTGCTCGCAGGTGACCAGCCGGCCCTGCCCGTCGAGGGTGTTGCCGTTGGTGTGCCCGGCGTCGCGCCGGAAGACGGAGACGGCCCCGGTCTCCTCGTCCCAGCGCAACATCCGGTCGTTGGGGATGTCGCTCCAGATCACCTGCCGCCATGCGGGTACGTAGACGGGTCCCTCGGCCCAGCGGCAGCCGGTGTGGAGGACCTCGAGCGCGTCGTCCCCGTTCATGCACCGTCCGGTCCGGAACCGGTCGTCGAACATCTCGTACATGAGATTCCCCCTCATCCTGCACGAACCACGCAACCGAATCTGCTTCGGCTCAATGACAACTCTGCAAGACGACATCTGGTTTCTGCAACATCATTCCGAAGGGAGAGGTGTGGATCACAAGGGTCGCTCCTTTCGGGGCGAGGCCAGCCGGTCACCCTCACCGCTTGAGGTCCCGCAGGGCCGTGTTCAGTTCCAGGACGTTGACGCGCGGCTCGCCCATGAAGCCGAGGGTGCGGCCCTCGGTGTGGGCCTTCACCAGCTTCGCCACCTCCTCGACCGACAGGCCGTTGCGCTGTGCGACACGGGCCGTCTGGAGCTCCGCGTAGGCCGGGGAGATGTCCGGGTCCAGGCCGGAGCCGGAGGAGGTCACCGCGTCCGCCGGGATCTGGGCGAGCCGCGGTGCGTAGCCCGGGACGGTGTTGTCGAGCAGGACCTTGGCCTTGGCCTCCTGCACCGACTTCAGCAGCTCCGGGCTGTCCGCCGCCTTGTTGGTGGCGCCGGAGACCAGCAGCTCGTACTGGGTGTTGACGGTGTTCTTGGCGAGTCCTGCCGCCGGGCGGCCCTGGAACCAGCGCAGGTCGTCCCCGTACGACTGGCCGATCAGGGAGGAGCCGACGACCTTGCCGCTCGCGTCCTCGACCTCGGAGCCGTTGGCCTTGCGGCCGAAGGCGGCCTGGGCGATGCCGGTGATCGCGAGCGGGTAGAGGACCCCGCACAGCACGGTGAGGACGAGGAGGGCACGCAGCCCGGCGCCGAGCAGGCGGGTGGTGTTGCCTACGGAGTTGTTCATGGGGATCAGCACGCTCCTAAGTGAGCACAGTCCTAATGCAGCGCAGCCGGTTCAGCGCAGGCCGGGGATGAGGGAGACGACCATGTCGATGAGCTTGATGCCGATGAACGGGGCGACCAGGCCGCCGAGTCCGTAGAGGGTGAGGTTGCGCCGGAGCATCTTGTCGGCGCTGGTGGGCCGGTACTGGACGCCCTTCAGGGCGAGCGGGACCAGGGCGATGATGACCAGGGCGTTGAAGATGACCGCGGAGAGGATCGCGGAGTCGGGGGAGTGCAGGCCCATGATGTTGAGCTTGTCCAGGCCCGGGTAGACCGCCGCGAACATGGCCGGGATGATCGCGAAGTACTTGGCGACGTCGTTGGCGATGGAGAAGGTGGTCAGCGCGCCCCGGGTGATCAGCAACTGCTTGCCGATCTCCACGATCTCGATGAGCTTGGTGGGGTTGGAGTCCAGGTCCACCATGTTCCCGGCCTCCTTGGCGGCCGAGGTGCCCGTGTTCATCGCGACGCCGACGTCGGCCTGAGCCAGAGCCGGGGCGTCGTTCGTACCGTCGCCCGTCATGGCGACGAGCTTGCCGCCGGCCTGCTCCCGCTTGATGAGGGCCATCTTGTCCTCGGGCGTCGCTTCCGCCAGGAAGTCGTCCACGCCCGCCTCTTCGGCGATGGCCTTGGCCGTCAGCGGGTTGTCGCCGGTGATCATGATGGTCTTGATGCCCATGCGCCGCAGCTCGTCGAAGCGTTCGCGCATGCCCTCCTTGACCACGTCCTTGAGGTGGATGACGCCGAGGATCCGCGCGCCCTTCTCGTCCTCCAGCGCGACGAGCAGCGGGGTGCCGCCGGCGCCGGAGATCTCGTCCACCTTGGCCCGGGCGTCCGGGGCGACCGTACCGCCCTGCTCGCCGACCCAGGCGATGATCGAACCGGCCGCGCCCTTGCGGACCTTGCGGCCGTCCACGTCGACGCCCGACATGCGGGTCTGCGCGGTGAAGGGGATCCATTCGGCCCCCACCAGTTCGCCCTGGTGGCGTTCGCGCAGGCCGTACTTCTCCTTCGCGAGGACCACGATCGAGCGGCCCTCGGGGGTCTCGTCGGCCAGCGAGGAGAGCTGGGCGGCATCGGCCAGCTCGGCGGCGAAAGCGCCGGTGACGGGGACGAACTCGGAGGCCTGGCGGTTGCCGAGGGTGATGGTGCCGGTCTTGTCGAGGAGCAGGGTCGAGACGTCGCCGGCGGCTTCCACCGCGCGCCCCGACATGGCCAGGACGTTGCGCTGGACCAGGCGGTCCATTCCCGCGATGCCGATGGCGGAGAGCAGGGCGCCGATGGTGGTCGGGATGAGGCAGACCAGCAGCGCGGTCAGCACGATCATCGACTGCTTGGCGTGCGCGTACATCGCGAACGGCTGGAGGGTGACGACGGCGAGCAGGAAGACGATGGTCAGCGAGGCGAGCAGGATGTTGAGCGCGATCTCGTTGGGAGTCTTCTGCCGGGCCGCGCCCTCGACCAGGTTGATCATGCGGTCGATGAAGGTCTCGCCGGGCTTCGTCGTGATCTTGATGACGATCCGGTCGGAGAGCACCTTGGTGCCGCCCGTCACGGCGGAGCGGTCGCCGCCCGACTCGCGGATGACCGGGGCCGATTCGCCGGTGATGGCGGATTCGTCGACCGAGGCGACGCCTTCGACGACGTCACCGTCACCGGGGATGATGTCGCCGGCCTCGCACACGACCAGGTCGCCGATACGGAGGTCCGTGCCGGGGACCTGTTCCTCGACGGCGCCGTTCAGGCGGCGGGCGACCGTGTCGGTCTTGGCCTTGCGCAGGGTGTCGGCCTGGGCCTTGCCGCGGCCCTCCGCCACCGCTTCGGCGAGGTTGGCGAAGACGGTGGTCAGCCACAGCCAGACGGTGATCGCCCAGCCGAAGAGGTTGCCCGGGTCGGAGATGGCCAGCGCGGTGGTCAGTACGGAGCCGATCAGCACCACGAACATGACCGGCGACTTGACCATCACCCGGGGGTCGAGCTTGCGCACCGCGTCCGGGAAGGACTTCAGCAGCTGCTTCGGGTCGAAGATGCCGCCGCCGATCTTGGCCTTCTCGGGCTTGTGACCGCTGGGCAGGTCCCCGTGCGGGGCTCGGGTGGGGGTGACGGTGCTCATGAGGCGAGCCCTTCGGCGAGCGGGCCCAGCGCCAGGGCCGGGAAGTAGGTGAGGCCCGTGACGATGACGATCGTGCCGACGAGCAGGAAGGTGAACAGCGGCTTCTCGGTGCGCAGGGTGCCCGCGGTGGCCGGGACCGGCTGCTGTTCGGCGAGCGAGCCGGCCAGGGCCAGGACGAAGACCATCGGCAGGAAGCGGCCGAGCAGCATGGCCAGACCGGTGGTCGTGTTGAACCACTGGGTGTTGGCGTTCAGGCCGGCGAAGGCGGAGCCGTTGTTGTTGCCGGCCGAGGTGTAGGCGTAGAGGACCTCGGAGAAGCCGTGCGCGCCGCCGTTGGACATCGAGTGTCCGGGGGTGGGCAGGGCCATCGCGAGGGCGGTGAAGCCGAGCACCACGGCCGGGGTGATGAGGATGTAGCAGGCCGCGAACTTGATCTGGCGGGTGCCGATCTTCTTGCCCAGGTACTCGGGGGTGCGACCGACCATCAGGCCGGCGATGAACACCGCGATGATCGCCATGATCAGCATGCCGTAGAGGCCGGAGCCGACGCCGCCGGGTGCGATCTCGCCGAGCTGCATGCCCAGCAACTGGATCCCGCCGCCCAGTCCCGTGTAGGAGGAGTGGAAGGAGTTGACCGCGCCGGTCGAGGTCAGCGTGGTGGCGACCGAGAAGATCGCGGAGGCGCCGATCCCGAAGCGGGCCTCCTTGCCCTCCATCGCACCGCCCGCGGCCTGGAGCGCCGGGCCGTGGTGGCCGAATTCGGTCCACATCATCAGGGCGGTGAAGCCGAGCCAGATGGTGACCATCGTGGCGAGGATCGCGTAGCCCTGGCGGACCGAGCCGATCATCCGGCCGAAGGTGCGGGTCAGCGCGAAGGGGATGAGCAGGATCAGGAAGATCTCGAAGAGGTTCGAGAAGGGGGTCGGGTTCTCGAAGGGGTGGGCGGAGTTGGCGTTGAAGTAGCCGCCGCCGTTGGTGCCCAGCTCCTTGATGGCCTCCTGCGAGGCGACGGCCCCGCCGTTCCACTGCTGCTTGGTCCCCAAGCTGTGCCCGTTCACAAACTGCCCGACTTCGTGGATGCCGGAGAAGTTCTGGATGACCCCGCAGGCCACCAGCACGACGGCGGCGATCACCGCCAGCGGGAGCAGGATGCGGACGGTGCCGCGCACCAGGTCCGACCAGAAGTTGCCGAGCTCGCCGGTGCGGGAGCGCGCGAAGCCCCGTACGAGGGCCACCGCGACGGCCATGCCCACGGCGGCGGAGAGGAAGTTCTGCACGGCCAGGCCGCCGGTCTGCACGAGCGGGCCCATGGCCTGCTCGCCGGAGTACGACTGCCAGTTCGTGTTCGACACGAAGGAGGCGGCCGTGTTGAAGGCCTGGTCCGGCTTGATGGAGACGAAGCCGAGCGAGCCGGGCAGGTGGCCCTGCAGGCGCTGGAGCAGGTAGAGGAAGAGGACGCTCACCGCCGAGAAGGCGAGGACCGAGCGCAGGTACGCCGGCCAGCGCATCTCGGCGTTCGGATTGGCGCCGACCGCCTTGTAGATCCACTTCTCGGGGGCGTAGTGCTTCTTCGAGGAGTAGACGCGGGCCATGTGATCGCCCAGGGGGCGATAGGCGAGGGCCAGGGCCGCGACGAGCGCGAGCAGCTGGAGCACCCCGGCGAGGACGGGACTCATCGGCGCTAGAACCTCTCCGGGAAGACGAGGGCGACGACGAGGTAACCCAACAGGGCGACGGCGACCAGCAGGCCGACAACGTTTTCGGCGTTCACAGCTTGGCCACCCCCTTGGCGACGAGGACCACCAGCGCGAAGACCGCGATCGTGGTGACGACGAAGGCCAGATCGGCCATCGTGAGCTCCCGGAGGGTTCGAGGGCGGGCGTTTTTCGGACACCTCTGAGTGGAACGCCTTTTCGGGTCCTCACAGGCTTCCTTGACGGGGCCCATACGCCCGTTGGCAGCGCCTTGACGGGTCCCTAACGCCGGTAGGTCAGATTCCGTATCCTGGAAATTCTTTTCCGGGATGTGGTATTCGCGTTATGCTCCCGGCGTCCGTACGCGGAAAGCCAGCCCCTGCCAGGAGGAATGCCATGTCCGAGAGTCGTGTCGAGAGCCGTGTCGCCCTGATCACCGGGTCCTCCTCCGGCATCGGCGCCGGCATCGCCCGCAGGCTGGCCGCGGCCGGCATCCGCGTGGTCCTGAACTCGGCGCGCAGCGAGGACGCGGGCAAGGCGCTCGCCGCCGAACTGCCCGACGCGGTCTACGTACGCGGCGACGTCGCGGACGCCGACGACGCGCGGCGGATCGTCCGGACGGCGATCGACACGTACGGACGGCTCGACATCCTGGTCAACAACGCGGGCATCACCCGGTTCATCCCCCTGGACGACCTGGAAGCGGCCGACGCCGAGGCCTGGCGCGAGATCTTCGAGGTCAACGTCGTCGGCACCTGGCAGATGATCACCGCTGCCACTCCCCACCTGCGGGAATCCGGCGCGAGCGGCTCCCCGGGCTCGATCATCAACATCTCCTCGGTCTCCGCGACGCGCGCGCTGGGCAGCTCGATCCCCTACGCCGTCAGCAAGTCCGCGGTCAACCACATGACCCGGCTGCTGGCCTCCCAGCTCGGACCCGCCGTCCGGGTGAACGCGATCGCACCCGGCCTGATCGACACCCCCTGGTACGAGGGCGAGGACCAGGTCTGGGAGAGCTCGCGGGAGTGGATCACGGAGAACACCCCGCTGCGCCGCGTGGGCACCCCCGAGGACGTGGCCGAGGCCGCGCTCTACCTGGTCGACGCCGCCTACACGACCGGCGACGTGCTCACCGTGGACGGCGGCCGGCACGTCGTCTGACGCGCCCCGCCCGCTCCCGGCCATCCCCACCGGATTCCACATCGTGGACAACTACCCTCGGAATATGAACGCAGAAGCCGACGCACGCGACGCCGCCGCACTGGCCGCCTCCACCAAGGCCACGGTGAAGGACAACGACCGCAGTCACGTCTTCCACTCCTGGTCGGCCCAAGAGCTCATCGACCCGCTCGCCGTGGCAGGCGCCGAGGGTTCCTACTTCTGGGACTACGACGGCAACCGCTTCCTCGACTTCTCCAGCGCCCTCGTCTACACGAACATCGGCTACCAGCACCCGAAGGTGGCCGCGGCCATCGCCGAGCAGGCCGGCAAGCTCTGCACCGTCGCCCCCGGCTTCGCCGTCGACGTGCGCTCCGAGGCAGCCCGGCTGATCGCCGAGCGCACCCCGGGCGACCTCGACAAGATCTTCTTCACCAACGCGGGCGCCGAGGCCGTGGAGAACGCCGTCCGCATGGCCCGGGTGCACACCGGCCGCCCCAAGGTGCTCTCCGCGTACCGCTCGTACCACGGCGCCACCTCCACCGCGATCAACCTCACCGGGGACGCGCGCCGCTTCGGCAACGACGCCGCCACCGCGGGCGTCGTGCACTTCTGGGGCCCCTTCGCCTACCGCTCGCCCTTCTACTCGGCCACCCCCGCCGAGGAGTGCGAGCGCGCGCTGCGCCACCTGGAAGACACCATCGTCTTCGAGGGCCCGCAGTCCATCGCCGCGATCATCCTGGAGACCGTCGGCGGCGCCCCCGGCGTGCTCGTGCACCCCGACGGCTACCTGGCCGGGGTCCGCGCGCTCTGCGACCGCTTCGGCATCGTCTTCATCCTCGACGAGATCATGGTCGGCTTCGGCCGCACGGGGAAGTGGTTCGCTTCCGAGCACTGGGACGTCACCCCCGACCTCATCTGCTTCGCCAAGGGTGTGACCAGCGGATACGTCCCCCTCGGCGGGGTCGCCATCTCGGCCGCCATTGCGGAGACCTTCGCCCGCCGCCCCTACCCGGGCGGGCTGACGTACTCCGGGCACGTGCTGGCCTGCGCCGCCGCCGTCGCGACGATCAACGTCATGGAGGAGGAGGGAACCGTCGAGCAGTCCGCCCGCACCGGCGCGGAGCTGCTCGGGCCGGGCCTCGCCGCCATCGCCGAACGCCACCCGTCCGTCGGGGAGGTCCGCGGGCTGGGCACGTTCTGGGCCCTGGAGCTCGTACGGAACAAGGAGACGCGCGAGCCGCTGGTCCCGTACAACGCCGCCGGCGCCGACAACGCGCCGATGGCCGAGTTCGGGGCGGCCCTGAAGAAGGCCGGTCTGTGGCCGCTGCTCGCCGGGAACCGCATCCACGTCGCGCCGCCCTGCAACGTGGAGGCCGAGGACGTGGAGAAGGGGCTGCGGATCATCGACGAGGCCCTGACGGTGGCCGACGCGCACACGGTCTGACCTGCACAGATCGTACGGTTGCCCAAGCCGTGGGTGCCTGTTCTCGGAGGATCCGCTCCCTTACGAACGGCATGTGGACGTGCTGGAATCAACAGGCACCTACGGACCGGGATGCACGTCAGTCCCGGGGCGGTCCACGCGGGGAATCGGCGTGACCGAACGGCGGGGGGCGGGCTGCGCGTCCGCCGGACGCCGGGCGTACGGGATCCAGACGACCGGACTCCGTGTTCCCGAGTACCCGAAGGAAGACAGCGCATGAGCAAGCACATCCTCGCCCAGAACCAGTACGGCAAGGCCGAGAACCGCATCGTCAAGGTCACCCGCAAGGGCGGCGACGGTTCCTGGCACGAGATCCGCGACCTCAACGTCTCCGTCGCGCTCCGCGGTGAGTTCCGCGACGTCCACCTCACCGGTGACAACGCCAACTGCCTGCCCACCGACACCACCAAGAACACGGTGTACGCCTTCTCCAAGGAGCACGGCGTCGCCTCCCCCGAGGCCTTCGGCATCCTGCTCGCCAAGCACTTCGTCTCCTCCCAGGCCCCGATCCGCGAGGCGCAGGTCCGCGTCGAGGAGTACGCCTGGGAGCGGATCCCGGTCCCGACGCGCAAGGAGCAGCACTCCTTCGCCCTCAAGGGCACCGAGGTGCGCACCGCGCAGATCACGTACAGCGAGACCACCGGTCTCCAGGTGATCTCGGGTCTGAAGGACCTGACCGT
This sequence comes from Streptomyces sp. NPDC058289, assembly GCF_042880975.1. Classification (NCBI taxonomy): domain Bacteria; kingdom Bacillati; phylum Actinomycetota; class Actinomycetes; order Kitasatosporales; family Streptomycetaceae; genus Streptomyces; species Streptomyces sp. NPDC058289. Next base: position 35,015 of record NZ_JBHVYI010000010.1, on the reverse strand, counting down.
GATGAACTCGACCAACTCCGAGTTCCACGGCTTCATCAAGGACAAGTACACGACGCTGCAGGAGGCGTACGACCGCATCCTGGCGACCAAGGTCACCGCGCGCTGGGCGCACTCGGCGCTCGCCGCCGACGACGCCGAGTACGACTGGGACCAGTCGTACAAGAAGGTCCGCAAGAACATGCTGGAAGCCTTCGCGGAGACCTACTCGTACTCCCTGCAGCAGACCCTGAACCAGATGGCCGAGCGCGTGCTCGACAACTGCCCCAAGGTCAACGAGGTGCGCCTCAACCTCCCCAACAAGCACCACTTCCTCGTCGACCTGGAGCCCTTCGGCCTCAAGAACGACAACGAGGTCTACTTCGCGGCCGACCGCATGTACGGCCTCATCGAGGGCACCGTGCACCGCGACGGCGTGCAGCCGGTGATCGCGACGAGCGACTGGATCGTGGCCTGACGCCCGCTCCGCACCCAGGGTAGTTCGGCCCGGACCGCGTCGCGGGGTCCGGGCCGTTCCGCGTTCTCACCCGGAAGCCCCCGCCGCGTTCTCATTCGGGTGGCTCCGCCTGCCCCACGAGCAGGTTCCAGCGCCCGGAGCGCCCCGTCAGCGTCGTCACCGACCCCGGCCGTACGTCGAGCCGCCAGAAGGCAGCCGCGGGCAGCTCCAGGGCCCACACCACGGCCGCCCGCACGACGCCCTGCCCGGCCACCGCCCGGTGCGTCCCCGGCGCCAGCGCGCCCAGGTGCGCACCGACCCGCGCGATCAGCGCCTCCACCGACTCCCCGCCGCCCGGGGGCGCGTACGAGGTGTCGGTCATCCACCGCCGCAGCCCCTCGGGGTCCTCCGCGGCCACATCGTCCATGCTCCGCCCGGCCCAGGCGCCGTGATCCTGCCCGCGCAGCCCTTCGTGCCCGGGGCACGGATCCCCGTACGGGAAGCGGTGGGAGCGCGCCGCTTCGTCCAACGGGGGCGTCAGGAGCCGGACTCGTACGACGGTGGGGTGCACCGTGTGATTGTCCCGGGGTTTCGCATCGCGTTCAACCGTCGGCCACCTGCCGGGCGCGGACATGACCAGCAACCCGGGGAGCGTCTTCCCCTCAGGGCAAAACCCTTGTAAAGGAAGAACATTGACCATACGTTCGGCCGCCCGCGCCTCCGTACTCGTGCTCTGCACGACACTCGCGGCCTCCGTTGCGCTCCCGGCGCAAGCCTCCTCGATCGGCAGTGTCCGGCCCAAGGCCGAGACCGCGCCGCTGTACGACGACGAGGCCGACGGCGACGCCAACGCCGATGACCCGTCGATCTGGCGCAACGCCGCCGACCCGGGCCGCAGCCTGGTGATCGCGACCGCCAAGCAGGGCGGTCTGCGGGTCTACGACCTGGAGGCCCGGCAGGTGCAGTCGCTGTCCGCCCCGGCCGGACCCGGCGCCGACGACGCACCCGGCCGCTTCAACAACGTCGACCTGGTCAACGGCCTGCGCCTGGGCGGCGGGCGCGCCGATCTCGCGGTCGTCAGCGACCGGGGCAACGACCGGCTGCGGATCTACCGCATCGACCGGAACCGGCCCGGCGGCCCGCTCACCGACGTCACCGACCCGGGAGCCCGCCCGGTCTTCTCCGCCGACCAGGCCGAGATCAACGAGCAGAAGACCGCGTACGGCCTGGCCACCTGGACGGACCGCAAGACCGGCCGGTCCTACGCGCTGGTCAGCCAGCGCAACCGCACCCGGATCGCCCTGCTGGAGCTGCTGGCCACCCCCGCCGGCACGGTCGACTACCGCCAGGTGCGCACGCTCGACCTGCCGTCGTCCTTCCGCCTGCCGAACGGCGCTTCCTGGACGCCCTGCGCCGAGCCGGGCGAGCTGCCGCAGATCGAGGGCATGGTCGTCGATCCCGCGGACGGCACCCTGTACGCGGGGCAGGAGGACGTCGGGATCTGGCGCATCGATGCGGGCCTCACCGGCACGCCGAGGCTGATCGACAAGGTGCGCGAGTACGGAGTGCCCGGCACCTACGACGAGCAGACCGAGGAGTGCACGCCCGGCGCCGACCCCGGCTACGGCGGCAAGCGCCTGAAGGCCGACGTCGAGGGCCTGACCCTGGTCACCGAGGCTGACGGCGACGGCTACCTGCTCGCCTCCAGCCAGGGCGACGACACCTTCGTCGCCTACGACCGCGAGCGCGAGGACCACAACGAGTTCGAGGGCGCCTTCCGCATCACCGCGGCCTCCGCCACCCTCGACGGCTCCGAGGTCTGCGACGGCGCCGCAGCCCTCAACGCCCCCCTCGGCACGCGCTACCCCCGCGGCCTGCTCGTCGTCCAGGACGGCCGGGAAACCCCCGGCGACGGCGACCGCGAGGCGACCGGCTTCAAGTTCGTCGACCTGGGCGAGGTCGTCGACGCCATCGACTGACGGGACGAGCGATGAGACGGAGCCCTCCTGCAAGGACGCTGTAAGGCCGCCATAAAGAGCGGTACGGTGGCGGACGACAAGACGACGGTATGACGGAAGTCCGGTTGAGAATCCGGCACGGTCGCGCCACTGTGAATCCTCCCGGAGGGGGAGGAAAGTCAGACCCGCCACCGTCGTCGAAAGCACCACTGACCGGGACGCGTGTTCCCTCTGGAGGCTCCTGCCATGGCCAACTCCGCCGTGCCCACGACTGCCGCTCCCCTGGCCGTCGCACCCATCTCCCTCACCGCTCTGGCCCCTTGGGCGCTGTTCGTCGGTGTCCTGATGCTGGTCCTGCTCTACCTCGTCGGCGCCGAGCAGGGCGCCACCGCGATCTTCGAAGGCGACACCGTGCACGAGTGGATGCACGACGGCCGCCACCTCCTCGGCTTCCCCTGCCACTGATCCACCGATCCGCAAGGGACCGAAAACTTCATGAATCCCATTTCCCCCCGCGTGCTCCTCATCAGGGGCATGCTCGCCGGCCTGCTCGCCGGAGTCGCCGCGTTCCTCGTCGCGTACTTCCTCGGTGAATCCCAGGTCGACGCGGCGATCGCCATCGAGGAAGCCGGAGCCCACGACCACCACGGCGGCGAGGTCGCCCCGGTCAGCCGGGCCCTCCAGGCCACGGCCGGGCTGGGCACCGGAACCCTGCTCTACGGGATCGCGCTCGGCGGCATCGCCGCGCTCGTCTACTGCTACGCCCTGGGCCGGATCGGCCGCTTCGGCCCCCGGGCCACGGCGCTGCTTGTCTCCGGCGGTCTGTTCGTCACCGTCACCCTGGTGCCGTTCTTCAAGTACCCCGCCAACCCGCCGGCCGTCGGAGACCCCGAGACCACGGTGCAGCGGACCACCCTCTACGTCCTGATGCTCGCGCTCGGCCTGCTGCTCGCGGCGGCCGCGCTGATCCTGGGCCGGCGCCTGGCGCCGAGCCTGGGCAACTGGAACGCATCGATCGCCGCCTCGGTCGCCTTCGTGGTGGCCGTCGGCATCGCCTACGCGTTCCTGCCCGGCGTCAACGAGGTGCCGGCGGACTTCCCGGCGGCGCTCGTCTGGCAGTTCCGACTCGCCTCGCTCGCCATTCAGGCAGCGATGTGGGGCACTTTCGGCCTGGCTTTCGGATTTCTTGCCGAACGGGCCCTTGTCCCGGCCGGAACTCCCAAGGAGGCTGTACAGCCTGCGAGTTGACGTCTTGCGTGCAAGTGACTGAAAGGCTGGTGACGGCGCGGTGACGACGGCGATCCGAGAGCTCGGGGACCACCGAAGACCCAAAGACCGCCGGGAGGGGCCGAGCCGCCCGTACGTGCCGCAGCTGCCGACCCGGCAGCAGTGGCGGGACGTGCGGGAGTGGCGGGGCTGGACGGGCGCCGCCCCGTTCTGGCTCAACGCGGTGATCCTGCTGCTGACCCCCTTCACCGCCGTCACCCTGCTCGCGCAGATCGGCATCATCGCGGGCCTGACCGCCATGGGCGGCCTGGCCCGCCACCTCTGGTCGGGTGACTACGGCCATGCGGCCATCCACTCCGCCGCCGTGCTGATGGGCGCGGCGGCGGTGACGGTCGTGGTGGTCTGACGGGGGGCCGGCCGGGGGGCTAGCCCCCCGAACGGCCTTCCCGCCTACCGGATGTGGCGGCCGAGGATGCTCAACCATCCTCGTTCCATGGCCACTTACCGCAGCAAGACCGCACTCATCGCCCTCTGCGTCACGGCCGTGGCGGCCACGCTGACCAGTACTGCCGATGCCACAGCCACCGATGCCACAGCCGCCGCCGCCACCCGGGGCGCTGCGCCCACCCTGGCCTGGACGGCGTGCACCCACACGGGCCACCTCGACGGCCAGCAGTGCGCGAAGCTGTCCGTCCCCCTCGACTACGCCGACCCGGCCGGCCCGCACGTCGACCTCGCCGTGTCCCGGCTGCCCAGCACCCGCCCCGCCGCCCGGCGCGGGACGCTGGTCGCGGTCCCCGGCGGGCCGGGAGGCTCGGGCGTGCAGCGACTCTCACAGAAGGGGGCCGCGCTGGCGGGGCAGTTGGCCGGCGCGTACGACATCGTCGCGCTCGACCCGCGCGGTGTCGGCGGCAGCGTCACCGCCGAGTGCGGCCTGGACGCGGCCGACCGACGGCTGACGACCCTGCGGTCCTGGCCCGGCGCCGACGGAGGGATCGCGGAGAACGTCGACCGCTCCCGCCGGGTGGCCGAGGCCTGCGCCGCGAACGGCGGCGCGGAGCTGCGCAGTTTCACCACCGCCAACCAGGCGCGCGACACGGACCGCTTCCGGGAGGCCCTCGGCGAGCGCAAGCTCTCGGTCTGGGCCGTCTCCTACGGGACCTACGTGACCGCGGTGTACGCGCAGAAGTTCCCGCAGCGCACCGACCGCCTGGTGCTGGACAGCAGCGGGGACCCCGACCCGACGCGGGTCGCGCGCGGCTGGCTCGCGAACATGGCGCAGGGCGCCGACGACCGCTTCCCCGACTTCGCGGCCTGGGCGGCGGACCCGGCGCGGGCGGGGGAGGGGCTGCGGCTCGCCGAACACCCGGACGACGTACGCCCCTTGTTCCTGTCCCTCGCTGCGCAATTGGACCGTTCCCCGAAGCCCTCGAACGTACCCGGCCTGCCGCTGACCGGCACGATGCTGCGCCAGGCCCTGCAGACCGCCCTCTACGGCGACGCCCAGTTCCCCGCCTTCGCCCGCCTCGTGCGCGAGGCCCTGGACCCCGAGGCGGTCCCGGAGCTGCCCAAGGAGCTCGCCGCGGTGCTCCCCGACTCGGACGCGTCGCTGATGGTGGGGGTCATCTGCAACGACGTGGCCTGGCCGAAGAACGTCTCCGGGTACGAGCGGGCGGTGGCCGCGGACCGGGCGGCGCACCCGCTGACGGCCGGGATGCCGGCGAACATCACCCCGTGCGCCTTCTGGAAGGACGCCCCCGCCGAACGCCCCACCCGCATCACCGACCGGGGGCCCTCGAACATCCTGATGGTCCAGAACCTCCGTGACCCGGCGACCCCGTACGCCGCCTCCCTGAAGATGCGCGAAGCCCTCGGCTCGCGCGCCCGGCTGCTCACCGTCGACCACGGCGGCCACGGGGTCTACCTCGGCAACGGCAACGCCTGCTCCGACCGCACGGTCACCGCGTACCTCACGACGGGGGAGCGTCCCCCGCGGGACTCCGTGTGCCCGTCCTGAAGATCCGGTCCAGATGGTGGCGCAGCACCGCGACGGCCGACTCGGGGCCCCGCTGGCCGACCAGGATGCTGGTGCCCATGGTCGCCGCCATGGCGAGCAGGCTGATCGCCTCCGTGCGCGCGTCGACGTCCGGGTCGGCCAGGCCGGTTTCCTGGGCCCGGCCGATCAGCCCGGCCACCGCGTCCTCGGCGGCGTCGGGGTTGGCGATGAAGGGCTGGGCGGCGAGGGCCTCGTCGGTCACGGACAGGATCGAGTAGGAGCTGTAGAGGAGGTGGAAGGTGCGGCCCTCCTCGTCGGTCGGCAGGGAGGCCAGCAGCAGCGCCTCGATCGTCGCGCGCGGGCCGGGGTCGGGGCCGGCGGCGGCGAGGCGGGCGCCCACCCGCGCGGTGAAGCGGTCGGTCAGGTGCTGGAGCCCGTAGAAGAGCAGCTTCTCCTTGGTCTGGAAGTAGTACTGGACCAGGCGCAGGGAGACCCCCGCCTCGGCCGCCACGTCGCGCATGCCGACCGCGTGCAGCCCGCGCCGTCCGGCGACGCGGATGAGCGCCTCGGCGATCTGTGTGCGCCGTTCCTCGTGGTCCACGCGTTTCGGCATGTGCTGGTGTCTCCGCCCGTCGGTGCCCGTGGGTGACGATCCCGCGGCTCGTTTTCATGGTACCGCCGTATCAACATCATGGTACGGTCGTATCACGAAGAACGGATCCTCCAGGAGGTGCCCCCGTGCCCGAGACCCCTACGCCTGAGAGCGTGCCCCGCGTTCGCCGCGATGTCGGCCGCTACGTCAACGACACCTTGCGCGACCGCTACTTCGCCGCCGCCGACGTGCTCTTCGCGATGGGGGCGCCCCTCCGCTCCGAGACGGACGTCGAGACCAGCTTCGGCACCACGCACGTCTACCGGTACGGGCCCTCGGACCCCGCAGCCGAATTCCGTACGCCGATCGTCCTGATCCACGGCGCCGGCTACAGCTCCGCCATGTGGTACCCCAACACCCCCGGGCTCAGCCTCGACCGCCCCGTCTACGCCCTCGACACCCCCGGCGACGCCAACCGCAGCGTGCACCGCGAGCCCATGTGGCAGCCCGAGCGCGCCGCGCAGTGGATGGACGAAGCCCTCGACGCGCTCGGCCTCGACAAGGTCCATCTCGTCGGCTCCTCCTACGGCGGCTGGCTCGTCCTCAACCAGGCCCACCGTCGGCCCGATCGACTCGCCTCCGTCACCGCCCTCGACCCCGGCGGCCTGGAGAAGGTCGGCCTGCGCTTCTTCGCCTGGGTCTTCATCAGCCTGTTCGCCACCTTCGCCCCCAAGGCCCTGCGCCCCCGGCTCGCCAAGTGGCTGGATCAGCCGGTCATCGCCGTCCCCGAGATGCGCAAGTGGATCCAGCTCGGCGCCCGCGCGTACCGGATCCGCCGCCCCGCACCCCTGCCGCTGGCCGAGGACGCGCTGCGGTCCATCCGGACCCCGCTCTACGTGATCATGGGCAAGCACAGCCTGCTCGTGCACCCCAACCGGCAGCTGGAGCGCGTACCGAGGTTGGTGCCGGGCGCCCGCGCCGAGATCGTCTCCGCGACCGGGCACGGCCCGCAGATCGATCACCCGGACGTGGTCAACGCCCGGATGCTCAGCTTCATGGAGGACGTCGACTCCCTCGACCCGGCCGGGCGCAGGGCCGCGTAGCAGGGGCCGCGTAGCTGGGGCCGCCGCCGCTCAGGCGGCCCGGAAGCGGAGCCGGTACTCCGTCGGCGTGGTGCCGAGCGTGCGGCGGAATGCCCGTACGAGGGTGTCGGCGGTGCCGAACCCGCAGGTGGAGGCGATCCGTTCGAGCGTGGCATCGGTGGCTTCGAGCCGGCCCCGCGCCAGCTCCACGCGGGCCGACTCGACGTAGGCGGCCGGGGTCATGCCCAGCTCGGACTTGAAGATCCGGGCCAACTGCCGCTCGCTGACGTGCGCGTACGCGGCGATGTCGGCCAGGCTGAGCCGGTCGCCGAGGTGCCGCCCGATGAAGAGCCGCAGGTCCTCGCCGCGCCGCGTCGCGGAGACGGGCTCCAGCGGGATGCTGAACTGGCTCTGCCCGCTAGGCCGCTTCATGTACATCACGAGCTGCCGGGCCACGCGCAGGGCGACGCCCTCGCCGAAGTCCTCGGCCACCAGGGCGAGCGAGAGGTCCAGGCAGGCGCTGATCCCGGCGCCGGTCCACACCTCGCCCTGCCGGATGAAGATCGGGTCGGCGTCCACCTCGACCGCCGGGTGGTCGGTGGCGAGCTGCTCCGCGGTGGACCAGTGGGTGGTGGCCCGCTTGCCGTCGAGCAGTCCGGCCGCGGCCAGGAGGTGGGCCCCCACGCAGACGGACGCGACACGGCGCGCGTGCGCGGCGAGCGTCCGCACCCAGTCGACGACCTCCGGGTCGGTGAGGGCGCGGACGCGGCGCTCGGCGTCCAGCTCGACCGCGCCGGGCACCAGGAGCGTGTCGATGCTCCGCTTGGCGGCCTCGAGGAAGGTCAGGTCCGGCAGGATGCGCACCCCGGCCGAGGTGGTGACGGGGTCGAGCGTGCGCGCGGCCAGGACGACCCGGTAGCCGGCGGCGTCCTCCGTCTCCCGCGGGACCAGGGAGAACACCTCCGGAGGTCCGGTGACGTCCAGCAGGTCGACGCCCTCGAAGAGCACGATCACGATCAGCCGTGCGACGGGCCCCAGGGGCGCGCGATCCGCGGAATCGAGGTCCAGCCGGTGTCCATAGGTCTCCATGACGTCTCCGTGGGTGCTTCTCAGCCGGCGCTCACAAGCAGATGTCCGCAACGCTAACACGCATCGTTAGCGATGATTACGAAATGCTGTAATGCCCTGCACCTGACGGGCTCAGCCCCTGTCTCCCCAGGCCGCTCCTGTTAGCGCTGATACCATCGACGCCATGTCAACGGCCCGAGAGCGCATTCTGGAAGCCACCGCGGAGCTGCTCGCCACCAAGGACGCAGCGGCGATCTCCACCCGGGCCATCTGCGACCGGGCCAAGGTCGGCATGCCCGAGATCTACCGCCAGTTCGGTGACAAGGAGGGGCTGCTCACCGCGGTGGCCGACCTCGGCTTCGAGCGGTTCCTCGCCAACAAGCGCCGCAATCCGCAGACCGACGACCCGGTGGCGGACCTGCGCGCGGCCTGGGACAGCCACGTGGCGTTCGCGCTCGGCAACCCGCACCTCTACCGGCTGATGTTCACCCCGGCCGGAGCGGCCAAGCCGCAGGCGATCGGGGAGGCGCAGGCGCTGCTCCTGACGGCCGTCGGGCGGTGCCGCGACGCCGGCCGGCTGCGGACCACCCCGGCGCTGGCCGGCCAGTCGATCCTCTCGGCGAACGTGGGCGTCTGCCTGATGGCGCTGTCCTTCCCCGAGCTGTACGGGGGCCTGGACATCTCGCAGTCGGTACGTGACGCGGTGATCGGCAAGGTCACCGGCGACGAGCGGGAGGACACGAGGATCGGCGCCGCGACCGTCCTCGCCCAGGCCCTGGTCGACACCCTCACCGGAGCGGCGCCGGTGGACGAGGAACCGTCACCCGCCTGACCGGCGTCCTCCGACCCGGGCCCCGGCTCGACCCCGGACCCAAAAGAGCCTTGCAGCCCTGTCGGCGGTCGGCGATGATCTGGGCTTTCCATCGGTCGGGGGGCGTTGTCGGTGAGCGGTTGGATCTTCTTGGTCGCGTTGGTCGCGCTGGTGGTGTTCTGCGTCGCGCTCGGGATCTACTTCCACGCGAGCCCGCTGCTGAAGCGGGGCGTCCGGCACTCGGCCGTCTGCGTCAACGTGGGCCAGGTCGCGGGGGGCTCGATGATCCTGCTCGAGTACACCCCGGTGGGCGCCCCCGCACGCCAGTACACCGTGGGCCCGTTCGTCTTCCCGCCGGTCCGGATCGGGGGCCGGATGGACGTGATCTACGACCCCAAGCGCCCGCAGGAGGTGACCCTGCCGGACCGCCTGCCCCGCAGCACCCGCGGGCTGGTCATCACCAGCGCCGTGTCCGGCGCCGTGCTCGCGGCCTGCGTGCTGCGGATCGTGCTGGCCGTACAGGGCTGAGCGGCGCTACGCCGCCACCCGTCTGGTGGAGTGCCGCAAACCCTGTGGCGGCAGGCGCAGCTCGCCTCCAAACAGGGCCTCTACGAGGTCGCCGACGGCGTCTACCAGGTCCGGGGCCTGGACCTCTCGAACATGACCCTCGTCGAGGGCGACCGCGGGGTCATCGTCTTCGGCCCGCTCATATCCTCCGAGACGGCCGCCGCCGCGCTGGGTCTGTACCGCGAGCACCGGGGCGACCGCCCGGTCATCGGCCTGATCTACACCCACTCGCACGGCGACCACTTCGGCGGAGCCCGCCGCGTGCTCCCGCGCGGCGCCTGGGCATGACCACGTCCACCGGCACCATCACCCCACGGGGTGGTCGGGCGAGGTCGGCGGCCCGTGACCCACGTCACGTGGCGTTCCTGTCAGGAATCGCTTCGCTGCTCCGCTCAAGTCACCGAGAGCCCAGCGAACCGACAGGAGCACCCCATGAAGCACCGCATCCTCGTCCTCGGTGCCGGCTACGCCGGGGCCTACGTGGCCGGGAACCTGGCCCGCCGGCTGTCCCCGGCGGACACCGAGGTCACCGTGGTCAACGCCGAGCCGGACTTCGTCGAGCGGCTGCGGCTGCACCAGCTGGCGGCGGGCCAGGAGATCGAGACCCGGAAGCTCGCCGACGTCTTCGCGGGCACGGGCGTCCGGCTGCACCTGGCCCGCGTCACGGCCGTCGACCCCGAGCGCCGGGTCGTCACCGTGACCGCCCCGGACGGCGGCTCCGACGGCGGCTCCGATGGCGGCCCTGACGTCGGCGCCGACGAGCTCGGCTACGACACCCTGCTCTACGCGCTCGGCAGCCACGGTGACGACCGCGGTGTCCCCGGCGTGGCCGATCACGCCTTCGACGTCTCCGTCCGGCCCTCGGCGCTGCGCCTGCGCGAGCGCCTGGACGGCCTGCGGGAAGGCGGCACCGTCCTGGTCGTCGGCGACGGGCTGACCGGCATCGAGACCGCCACCGAGATCGCCGAATCCCGGCCCGGCCTGTCGGTGACCCTGGTCGCCCGCGGAGAGCTGGGTGACCGGCTGTCCGCCGGAGCCCGCAGCCACCTGCGCCGGGCCTGCGAGCGGCTGGGCATCACCGTCGTGGAACACACCGGCGTCGAAGCCGTCGAAGCGACCCGGGTCCTGTGCGCCGACGGCACCGCCCTGCCGTCCGATGCGACGGTGTGGACGGCCGGGTTCGCGGTCGCCCCCATCGCCGCCGCCGCCGGGCTGGAGGTCACCGCGAACGGCCGGATCGTCGTCGACCGCACCATGCGCTCGCTCTCGCACCCGAACGTCTACGCCGCCGGCGACAGCGTCCACACCCTCGGCGAAAACGGCCTGCCGCTGCCGATGTCCTGCGCTTCGGCCGGCTTCACCGCGATGCAGGCCATGAAGGCCATCATGGGGTCCCTGACCGGCGGCGGGACCGGACACGTCAAGCTGGTCTATCCGGGCAACCACATCAGCCTCGGCCGGCAGGACGGGATCCTGCAGCTGGTCGACCGCGCGGCGCAGGCGAAGCCGACGTACGCGGGCGGCCGGAAAGCCGCCCGGATCAAGGCGGGCATCCTCGCGATGTCGCTGTGGACCACCTCTCACCCGACCTTCTGCCTGCCCACGCGCCGGCGCCACCTCGCCTCAGTGCCGGATCGCTCCCTCCAGAAGGCGGCCGCGTAGCCGTCGGTAGGGTGACCCGCGTGGACAGCGCCGCCGCCGATCGTTTCTCGGCCGATCGTTTCGACACCGACCGGTTCGAGGCCTCCCGGAACCGGCTGGCCTCGCTGGCCTACCGCCTGCTGGGCTCCGCCGCCGACGCCCAAGACGCCGTGCAGGACGCCTTCTTGCACTGGCAGGCCGCCGACCGGCAGCAGATCAGGGTGCCGGAAGCGTGGCTGACCAAGGTCGTCACCAACCTGTGCCTCGACCGGCTCCGCTCGGCGCAGGCCCGCCGCGAACGCACCGCCGGTGCCTGGTTCCCCGAACTGCTCCTCGAGGGCGACCCGATGCTCGGCCCGGCCGACACCGTCGAGCAGCGCGAATCGGTCTCGCTGGCCGTGCTGACCGTCATGGAGCGCCTGTCACCCGTCGAGCGGGCCGTCTACATCCTGCGCGAAGCGTTCTCCTACGGTCACGCCGAGATCGCCGAGATCCTCGCCATCACCGAGTCCGCGAGCCAGCAGCACCTGCACCGCGCCCGGACCCGCATCGGCGCCACGCGCCGCCGCGGCGGCCACGAGGTCGACCCCGCCGCGGCGCGCAGGATCGTAGAGGAGTTCCTGACCGCCGCCACGTCCGGCCGCACCGAACGGCTCGTGGCCCTGCTCACCGACGACGTGATCGCGCTCTCCGACGGCGCGGGCCTTGCCGAGAAGCTGCTGCGGTACGACACTCCGCGGCGCGTCGCCGCCGTCCTGCGGGGCGGTTTCAAGTCCACCCCCGCGAAGCAGCGGCTCGCCGGCGGTGCGCTCGCCCTCCACTACGCGGTCGTCAACGGCGCCCCCGCCGTCCTCTTCGTCCTCGGCGACCAGGTCCTGGGCGCCGTGGCGTTCGAGGTCACGGAGGACAAGATCGCAGCCGTACGCGGCATCGCCGCCCCGGCCCGCCTCATTCGGCTCGCCGGAGCCTGGCGCCAGCACGAACCGGACGCGGGGGGCGGGACAGCCTTGGGAAGAGGGCCCGGGGGACTTCCCCGGGGGGGGCGACGGGGGGGGGGTGGACGAGGGGGGGTGGCCGGGGCCGACGCCCACTTGCGGGACCGCGCCACGCGGGCCGAGCCTCTCGGCGAGCGGTCGCGCCTCCCCCTCGGTTCCGCCCCGGGCCCGGGGGCTCTCCCGTCGGGGCTCTCCCGTCGGGGCTCTGCCGTCGGGGCTCTGCCGTCGGGGTTCAGCGCCGGCGAACCGCCACCCAGCGCGGACGGCAGGACACCCGCGGCGGCGGAGATCCGGACGACTTCGCCGAGCGCGGCCGGCCGGTACGAGCCGCCTTCGCGGCGCCCGATCCGGATCAGACTCCGCCCAGTGTGCTCACGAGCGACCGGAACCAGGCGCCGTGCGAGAACGGCTCGGGCGGGCCCACCTCCATGCCGAGTTCGGCAGCGGCCAAGGCGTAGTCCCCCTCGTCGAGGGGGAGGGCGAGCAACTCACCCAGTTCGCCCACGAGGCGCGCGACCAGTTGGGGGTGGGTGGTGGCGGCGTAGTCGGCGACGGCGGCGTCGTGATCGGAGAACTCGTCGACGATGTCCTGCGAGAACCAGCCCCCGAGCAGCTGCGCGGTCTCCGGGAAGCGCGCGTGCCACTCCCAGTGCGTCTGCGGGGACGACGGTTCCGGTACGCCGCCCTCCTCGATGCTCTGCTTCAGGTGGTCGGCCAGCACCATCAGCCAGTCGCCGATCTCCGACTGGGGCATCCCGGTGTCCGGGATCGCGTAGAACTCGCCCAGACCCTGGCGGATCCGTCCCGGAGGGTTGCGGCTGTACTCGCGCAGCTGGCGCTCCGCCTCAGCGATGGCCGAGGGGCGGGTGTGCCAGGTGTGGCGGAGGTACGCCTCCAGCGCGCGGCTGCGCCGCTCCGGTGTGTCGTCGGCGGGCTGCCCCAGGTACGCACGCATGACCTGGTCCAACTCGCCGTACCGGCGGTCGTGTTCGAGGGGCTTCATGGACATGTGCGGGCAGCCCCTACAGGTAGAACGGGACGGTCGTGTGGACGACGAAGCCGTGCGGGCTCGACGGCTCGCGGCGCAGCACGACGCGCGCCGCCCGGACGTCGACGGGCCCGTGCCCGGCCAGCAGGTCGGCTTCCAGCTGCACCCTGCCGACGGGCTCCTCACGGGAGGGCCAGGCGGCCTCGACGGTGAGCCGGGCCCGGGTGCTCTGGGCGAGCCAGCGGTGGACGGCCTGCTCGTTGGCGGTCACCACCTGCTGGGTGGCCCACTGGGCGGTCTCGCGGTCGGGATAGGAGGCGGAACGGGTCAGCACGGGGGCATCCTCTCAAATCACCTGGTCAGGTGCTGCGCGCGTAGGGGATCAGTAGTCGGCGAAGGTCCAGAACAGGCCGAGTTCGGCGTCCGAGACGATGACGAGTCCGCAGTCCTCCGTGTAAACGCTCAGCGGGTTGTATCCCAGCCTGTCCAGCGTGAAGTCGAGGGTGCCGGGAGCGCTGCCCTGCTTGCTGACGTTGGTGTGATACGTCGCCCCGTCCCCGTAGCGGGCGAGGATCGTGCGCGCCATCGCCCGCAGTTCGTCGGGGGATTCGTCGAAGTACCGGAGGTTGGACAGGGTGCAGCCCTCCTCGGTGAGGGCCAGCAGCAGGTTCTCGGCGCTGTCCCGGTCGATCTCCTGGAGACGCGGCGCGACGTACTCCGGGGGGTGGACGGCGAAGGGGTGTACGGGGCGTCCCGAGGACTCCGGCTCCGGTGCCCCGTCGTCGATGCGGGCCCAGCCCCGGGGGTCCGGGACCCGGGCCATCACCGCGAGGACGTCGAGCGTCCAGTCCTCGTGGCGGCGCGGGCCGGTGGCGACGTACGCGTACGCGTCCCTGTACAGGTGGCGTACCGCGGCGTCCCAGGACGTCTGGTCGGCGGACGGCATGTGGTGCGGGCCTTTCTCGGCGGGGTGCTAGGGCTTGTAGGGCATCGACGTCATCACGGTGAAGGGAGGGGTGCGGCTGCTGTCGTACCTGATGCGGGTCTCGATGCCGTTCACCTCGTATCCCGTGGCGTTGATCCCTGCCTCCTTGTACCCGGACTGCGGGTCGTTCGGGTTCACCGGCTGCTTGAACACGCTGCGGCCGCTGGTTTCGCCGTCCGGCGCGGTCGAACGGAACTTCTCGACAGCTCCGTCGGCCGGCTGTGGCGGTCCCTTGATCCACGCCTCGATGCGGGCCTTGTTCTCGTTGAGGTTGTACTCGGTCAGTACCTCGGCCCGCTGGTAGTCCGGGAAGGAGGAGGAGCTGCCGATCCCCGGTCTGCCGTGCGGCCAGGTCGGTGGTGTGCGGGCGGTCGGGTCCTGCTGGTCGCGCAGGCGCTGCGCCAGCTGCTCGTCCGTCTTGCCGACGTGCTTGTCCAGCGAGTGGCCGTCCGCCGAGTACTCGTTGGCGCCGAGGTTCAGGTCGTAGTTCCCGTTCGAGTCGATCTTCAGCCAGATCTGCGAGTCCTTGAACTCTTCCAGGGACCGCATGCCGAAGCCGTGCGCCTGGGCCACGCCCGCTTCGAACTTGGGGGCGCTCAGGTACGCCTCGTCCAGCGGCGCCTTCAGCGCCTCCATGCGGGTGGTCAGGCCGGCCAGGATGCCGGTGTACGTGTCGACGATCCGGTTCAGCTTGGCCGTGTCGATGTTCAGGACGGTCTTGACGTCGAAGGAGAGGATCAGGCCCACCCCCTTGCCGAGGGCGGAGGTGACGGTGCCGAGGACGTCCTTGGGGTTCTTGGGCTTGGAGAGGTCTTCGGCGATCTCCTTGGCGGCCTTCAGCATGGCGCGCTCGAGCTCGTCATTGACGTCGCGGTTCAGGTCGACGGCGGCTTCCGCGTACTCGCGCAGGATGGTGGCCATGTTGTCGGCCGTGTCCTTCAGCACGGACAGCACGGGCTGGCTGTTGGTGGGGAAGCGGGGCGTGCCACGGCCGGAGTCGGTGGTGTGCGCCCACTGGTAGCCGTGCCGCTGCCGTCCCCATGACGTGCCGCCCCACAGGGCGCTGCAGAAGGTCCGCATGGCGGCTTCCCAATCGGCCTGCTGGTGGTTGGTGATGGTGCCGACGGACTGGGTGAGCTGGTCCGCCACCACTGTCGCCGTGACGGAGACGTCCATCCAGCTGTGGCACAGCGAGTTGAGGTAGTGCTGCTGCGGGAAGGGGTGGACGTCCGCCACCCTGCCGACCCGGAACACGTGCTTGCACAGCGGCTGGAGGAGGTCCCGGATGATCTCGGGGATGGCTTCCATCAGGCCGCGCAGCAGGTCGTCCCCGCCGTCGTCGTCACCCCACTTGATGTCGGGCAGCGGGTCGAAGTTCGGGGCCTTGTCGATGACCGTGGGTCGCGGGCGCTGCTCGGCCGTATTCCCCGGCTTGGGATGGGCCGCGGCGTCCGCCTTGGTGTAGGCGTTGGCCGTCTCGGTGAACCCGACGGCTACGCCGCCGACGCTGAGCACGGAACGGCCCCAGACCTCCAGCCAGCGGTCGCCGATCTTCTTGTACGCCTGGGCGAACCTCTGGGCCTCGGTGCCGGCGCCTCCGGCGTCGGGGTACTTGGCCAGCTCGTCCAGCAGCTTGTTGGCACCGCGCACCAGGAGGTCCTGCTGCGAGGCGACCCGTCCGGAGACCGACCAGAGGTCGCTCGGCTTGACGTCGATGGCGCCGCTACCGCCCGGCGAAGGCGTGGGTGAGGGCGAGGGGCCGGCCATCAGGCGCCGCCTCCCCAGCCCTCGAGCACGGACCTGTTGGCCGCGGCGTAGTTGAGGTGCCCCTTGACCACGACCTCGTGGAGCCAGGCCTGGGCGGCCTTGAGGTCGTCGGCGGAGCGGCTCCACTTGTCCAGCTCGTCGATGAAGGTCTCCCGCGCCTCGCCGTCCCAACCCACGACGGCTTTGGTCGCCCGCCCGTACAGCGTGTCGAGCTTCTCGTTGAGGACCCGGAGCATCTCCTCCAGGTCCCCCGAAAGGCGTTGCAGGGTCGCGAAGTCGACGGTGATCCGGTCTTCGTCGGGCATGGTGCTGATCCCCCGTGGTTCAGATGTCCAGAAGCCGGCTCGCCGGCCGGCCGGAGTCCGGCGAGGGCGCTTGGTCCGGCACGGTGAGCGCGCGGGCCGCGGCGGACACGTCCTCGCCCTCCTGCGACCGCCGGAACGAGGCCAGGACCTCGAGTTCCTGCTCGGTGAAGCCGTCGCGCGAGGCGCGCGTCGCCGCTTCCAGGAGGACCACCACCTTGCGGATGCGCACGGCATCCTCGGCGACCCCGCGGTGCAGCGCGCGGTACGCGGTGGCAGTGGGCCCCTGCCAGCCCGCGGCGATCCTGTCGACGACCCCGTCCATGCTGCGGATCTGCTGATCCAGATAGCGCTGCATCTCGTCGAGGTCGTCGGCCAGCCGGGTGAGCCCGTCCTCCGAGACGCCCAGATCGGCGTTCTGCATCCTGAGCCCCCGCCCGTCGCACCGTTCGTACGTCTGTACGCACGCACGAGCGTCCACTGTAGCGGCGGGTCTCATGTGACGAAGCCCGAGGTCGTTGACCTGGGGCTTCGGCTTCGTGGAGGGGCGGATGGCGGGCATCGAACGACACCGAGGCGCCGGCCCTCGTCACGTGCGCGAGGGGATTCAGCCGTCGATTCAGCCGTGCTCTTCCTCCTCGGTCTCCATGCGGCGGATTCCTTCGTGGGTGAGGGTGACCATCGCCGGGGTGTTGCCCGGCTCCCAGTCGACGGTGATCAGGCCTTCGCCCGCCAGGTAGGTACAGGCGGCGGCCAAGTCCTGCTCCGGTACGTGGAGTTCGTGCCGCAGCTGCGTCCCTGTGATGCCGAGGAGACGGTTGCCTTCGACGGCTTCGTACAGGACCCGGAGCACCTGGTCGCGGTAGGTCTTGCGTTCGCGCAGTGTGGCCATGACCGCGTCCTCTCGTGTGTGGGGTGGGCTTCGGGGCCGGGGCTCTCAGGTCTCGTCGGAGTGGGCGCCGCTGCCGACCAGGGTTCTGCTGGTGGCCATCCACGTGCGGGCGGGGACGGCGGGGGCTGCCGTGTCCACGGTGAGGTGGAGGCGGGTGGCGCCGTCGAGACCGGGGTAACTGCGCTGTTCGGCACCGGCGAAGCAGCCGCGGAGGGCTTCTGCGACCGCGCGGGCGGCTTCGGGCGTGTGCGCGATGATCCGGACCTCGGCGCTTGCGAGCGAGGGCAGTGTCTGGGTCTCGATGTACTTCACGTGGGTGTGTTCCTTCGTAGTGGGCGGAGGATTCGGCGGGCGGGCGCGGGGCGCCCCCCCCACCGCCCCCGGCATTTGGAATGTGTGTTACACACCCGTCGGCAAACCTGGGGGGGGCTCCACCACAGGTGGCCTACCGGTGACCC
>NZ_JBHVYI010000010.1:0-17243 GCF_042880975.1 Streptomyces sp. NPDC058289 | reverse complement strand
GTGTGCGTGGTGGTGGTTTTTTTTGTGTTTTTTTTTGTGTTGGTGGGGTTGGGTGTGTTTGTGGGGGGGGTGGCGGGGGGGGGGCCGGGCCCGCCCCCCCCCCCCGACGGCCCCGGTCATGAGGAAGGTGTGTTCCTCACCGGTCGGCATCCGTGGGGTGGGCTCGACGACTGGTGCCGTCCGGGAGACCGGGAGGTCTCGGCAGCTCACCTCCAGCCGTTGCCGGGCAACGGGAGGGTGTGCCGGTCGAGCCGCATCCCGACGGGCGACATGCAAGCTCCGCCCTCGCTCTCCCAGCCGGCTTCCTGGCGCTGGGCGTCGCGGATGCCGCGCCCGATGGCGGCTTCGTTGGCCCTCAGCACGCTCGGGCTGAGGACGCTGCCGGGGATCGCGGCGGCGGCCATCAGCCGGGCCGCGGCGGCGGGCTCGGACTCGGGCGGGACGACGAGGAGGTCCCAGCGGCCGACGGTGTAGGAGAGCAGGATCAGGCTGTCGGGGTCCTGTTCGGTGAACCAGCCCACGTGCAGCGTCTGCTGTCCGGCCACGGGAATCGTGCGCGGGATGACGGGCCAGCGGGTGGGGTTGACCGTGACGCGGGTGATGCGCCCCCAAGGCTCTGCCAGGGCGGCGGCCAGCGCGGGGAGCTCGGTCGCGAGATCACGGGAACGGGGCCACCAGGCACCGTCCAGCCGGCCCGCGAGAGCGGTCTGCGGGGTGAGGGACAGTCGCGCCGGGACGAGGGGCGCACGCACCTGGGGCTCGGCGCGGTGAAGGGTCGTGCTCAGGGTCGTGGTCATGTCGCGGACCCGTCCCCGGATCGTTCGCGAACGATCCGGTGCAGTGATCGCCGGAAACGACGTCCGCAGCGGAGCGGGTGTGCGAAATACTCCCGGTCTCTCCACGGTACTCCGGTCAGAGGTCCCGGACGCCGGTGCTGACCAGCATATTTTCCGGCAGCGACGGTCCGCCGGGAGAGTGCGTCACCGGGGGAGCGGGCGGAGTACCGTGAAACGACGGAAGCATTTCCCGCTCAAGAGCCTTCCGACGCCGCCGCCGGTCGGCCGGACGGGGTGTCGCCGCACCGCGAGACAGGCGGACCATCATGGCCGCATCCGACGCCCCCGCCGCCACCTCCGGTGCCGTCCCCGACGCCGTCCCCGACGCCACCCCCGGTGCCGTCCCCCCGAAGCTCCTCCCGGACGCGATCCACCGAGCCGTCAGGCCGGGCACCGCGCTGCTGCGGCTGGAGACCACGCACTCCCGCCGAGGGGTCCTCGACGGCGCCTGGTGGCCGCGCTCCCGGGACCTCGCGACCGAGCTGCCCGCCCTGATCACGGCACTCACCGGGCACCTCGGGCCCATTGCGCGGGTGGGTGTGGACGCCACCGCCTGGCGGGACATCCCTCCCCGCCTGGTCATCGACGACCAGGTCGTGCACCTCGACTCCGACCCGGTCGGCGACGACACCGTGCTCATCACTCGCGGTCACAACGACCACTTCGCGCTGCTGGTGGTTCCCCCGGACACCACGGCCGATGCCGCCCGCGAAGCGATGGCCCGCGCGGTCCGCGCCGACAACATCACCCGGGCCGCCCAGATCCTCATCGCCCCCACCACCGACCCTGCGGCGGGCGGAGCCGCACCCTAGTCCGGCCGGGCGGCTCAGAGCGTCTCGTCGTACAGGTCTTCTTCGCGCAGCAGGTCGTCCTCGCGGCGGCGCGAGGTCTCCTCCCGGCCCTGCTCCTGTCCCTGCTTCCGTCCCTGCTCGCGGGACGACTTGCCCGGCTGGGGGTGCGCGGGGTCTCCGGGGCGATGGTGGTCCTGCGGCTCGCGGGCCTTGTCCGGTTCCTTGCGCTTGTCCTGTCTACCGCCCATGACGGCAACTCCTCGTGTCGTGTGGGGTACGGAGCCCCGTAAACACTGGGCATCCGCGACTACGGGATGCTTCCAGTTTGGGCAGGAAGTCCAGATTGCGCATAATCTGCCGAACCGTGACAACCGCCTCGCCCCAGCCCGCCCCTCCGCACCCGGAAGCCATTCCCTCGCCAGGACGCGAACCGAGCCCGGATACGATCTCAACTTCGTGATCATCGAGGGGGAATTGAATGGCGACCGCCGACCAGGCCGTGCTGAGTCCACTGGGGCCGAACGATCCACAGGAGATCGCCGGCTACCGGCTGCTCGCGCGGATCGGGGAAGGCGGAATGGGATCGGTCTACCTCTCCCGAACCAGGGGCAACCAGCCGGTCGCACTGAAGGTCATCCGGCGCGAGTTCGCCCAGGAGCAGGACTTCCGTGCCCGCTTCGAGCACGAGGTCCAGGCAGCGCGCCGGGTGCAGGGGTACCACATCGTGCCGGTCGTCGATCACGACACCAGCGGTGAACAGCCCTGGCTCGCCAGCGCCTACGTACCGGGTCTGGCGCTCGACGATGCGCTCGCCGCCCACGGGCCGCTCCCGATGCCCGCCGTGTTCCAGCTGATCGGCTGCACCGCACAGGCGCTGCATTCCGTACACGCCGCGTCGGTGATACACCGCGACCTGAAACCCAGCAACATCCTGCTGAGTTCGAACGGCCCCTGGGTGATCGACTTCGGCATCGCGCGCGCCACCGACACCACCCAACTCACGCGCAGCGGTGGGTTCATCGGGACACCGCAGTACATGTCGCCCGAGCATGCACTGGGCCACCAGGTCACTCCCGCAACCGACATCTTCGCGCTGGGACTGATCGCCGCGGTCGTGGCCACGGGGCGCCACCCGTACGGCGAGGGCGCGGGAATCTCGATCGCCGCCTCGATCGCCAACACTCCGCAGCAGGCGCCGGACCTGAGCGGCTACCCGGATCCCCTACGGCCGTTGCTGGAGCGCTGCCTGGCGGCCGACGCCACCCGGCGGCCCGGGCCCGCCGAGCTGGCCGAGTGGTGCCGGCGGTCGGCGGGTCGCCCCCTGCGCGACTTCAAGGACTGGCTGCCCGCCGGGCTCACGGCGGAGATAGCGCGGCGGGAGCAGCTGTCGCAGACGACCCCGCAGCCGGCCCCGCAGACCCCGCCGCCGCCCTCGTACAACCCGACGTACGTGCCGACGCAGGCGTCCGGGCCGGGTCATCCGATGCAGGGGACAACAGGCCCCCGGGCGGCGATCCACGGCGCCGCCACGGCCACTGCTCCCGTCCCCGCTCCCGCTCCCGTTGCCTTCCCCGCTTCCTTCCCCGCTCCCCCGAACCGTGGCCGCAGCCGGATGCCCCTGGTCGTCGGCGCGGGGATCCTGGCCGTCGTCCTGGCGGCAGGCGGCACCTGGTACGTCACGCGCGCCGACGACAAGAACGGGAACGAGGCCAAGGGCGGGGACAAGGCGGCGGACCAGCCGAAGGCCGCTGCGTCCGAGCCGCAGACCCAGGCATCGATGTCCGCGCAGCCTCGGACTCCTGCCGCTCCCGCCTACACGGTGGTGTTCAAGGACAAGTCGTTGAAGCTCCTGGCTCCCAGGGAGTTCGGCAAGTTCAACGACGTGGACCTCGACTTCCCGAAGGTGGCGCCGTTCGGAGAGATCTCCAGCGGCAACCGGGAGCTGCAGATGGGATTCGAAGCCGTCGAAAGCGGAACGCCGTTCGGCAAGAGCACGGGCCCCGCCCCGGAGCAGTGCGCGACGGGAGCCGCCACGAACCCCATTCCGGACAAGCTGGACAGTGACGCCCTCACCGGAGCGGACAGCGCCATCGTGCGGGGCGATCTGCTCTGCACGGTTACGTCCAAGGGCAACCTCGCGATGGTGAAGATCGTCGGCGTCGAGGCCTCGACCAGCAAGCAGTACGACATCCCGACCTACCTCACCGAAGTGACGCTCTGGAAGCGACAGTCGTAGCGGCGGCGTCCGGACGGCGACGAAGCCCCGGGTCGCTGACGTCGCGGCCCTGTGCCCCCTGCCCGGGCGCCCCGGTTCGGCCCCGGGGGTCCGGCAGGCCCAGGGCTCGGTCCCGTAGGACGGGAAACCCCGCGCGGATCTCGGTGACTTGCCCGGGGTCGAGGTCCGCGTGCAGGACCTCCTCGTACGGGCCCGCTTCCGCCAGGACGGTGCCCCACGGGTCGACGACCATGCTGTGGCCCGCCTGTTCGACGCACGCGTGGGTGCCCGCGGTGCAGCACGCCAGGACGTAGGCCTGCGACTCCACCGCTCGCGCCCGGGCCAGCAGGCGCCAGTGTTCGAGGCGGCTGGACGGCCAGCCCGCCGGGATCGTGAGGAGCTCCGCGCCCGCGTCCACCAACAGCCGGAACTGTTCGGGGAAACGCAGGTCGTAGCAGGTCGCGAGGCCCAGTGTGCCGAACGGTGTCGGCGCGGTGACGATCTCGCGGCCGCCCCCCATGACGACCGCCTCGCCCTCGTCGAAACCGAAGCGGTGGATCTTCCGGTACGCGGCGCGCAGTCCGCCCTCCGGGTCGAAGACGAGAGAGGTGTTGAACATCCCTCCCGACGCGTCCCGCTCCACCACGGAACCGGCGTGCAGCCACACGCGGGCGTCCCGCGCCGCCGCCGACATGGCCTCGGAGGTCGGGCCGTCCAGCGGCTCGGCCGCGCCCTCCCACGCGTCGTACGCGAACGCGCCGACCGTCCACAGCTCGGGCAGCACGACCAGGTCGCGGCCGCGCTGCGCCCGTACGAGAGCTGCGGCGCGGGCGCGCCGGTCCCGCGTCGGCTCGTCGGGGTCCACATCGATCTGTACCAGCGAAACGCGCACAGTGCCCTCCTTCGGTGGACGGTGCGGCGCCCGAACG
The DNA here is from genome assembly GCF_042880975.1 of Streptomyces sp. NPDC058289. Taxonomy (NCBI): domain Bacteria; kingdom Bacillati; phylum Actinomycetota; class Actinomycetes; order Kitasatosporales; family Streptomycetaceae; genus Streptomyces; species Streptomyces sp. NPDC058289. The sequence goes on along the minus strand of NZ_JBHVYI010000010.1, from coordinate 12,472 downwards.
CGGTCCGGGCGCCGCACCGCGTTCGGGTGGCGGACTAGTCCAGGACGTTGCCGTTGTCCCGGCGGACGGCGCGCGAGCGGCGGTGGTCGAGCTGGATGAAGGTCCGGTGCAGCCAGCGGTCCTTCCCGTCGTAGCGGGGCGTGAAGTGGCTCCGGCCGTGCAGCACCAGGTGGTTGTTGACGATCGCCAGGTCGCCGGGCTCCAGCTTGATGCCCTGTACGACCTCCGCGAACGCATCCTCCAGGGCGTCCTTGGCCCGCGAGGCCTCCTCGTCCAGGGCCTCGGTGCTGATGAAGTCGGCGCGCACGTTCGGGTCGTCCTCGGCGCCGATCAGCAGCGCGTGCGCCTCGGACGCGCTCTGCGTCGGGAACGAGGACGGCGGCGGAGTGACGTAGCGCGGCGCGGACAGCACCTTGCGGTCCGCGTCGGACAGCAGCCCCAGCGCCTGACGGACGGAGGTCACCTGCAGCTCCGCGACCCGGTCGTGGTCGGCCCGTACGCAGAACAGCGCCACGAAGTCGGGGCGGTTGTCGTGGAACGTGTTCTCCACGTGCATGCCCAGCCGCTTGGAACCGGCGTTGTTCTGCTCGGCCTCCTGGCCGGGCACCGGCACGACGTTCTGCACCAGCGCGCCGGACTTCTCGTTGCGGTAGGCGATGATCTCGCCGAGCTGGAGGGTGGCCAGGGCGATGACCGAGGAGGAGTGACCGGGCGTCTTCTCCACCGAGCCCAGGGCCTGCGGGGTGTCCGGCAGATCGGCCTCGCGCACCGGGAGGTTGCGGATCAGGATGCTGCCGTCCGGGCCCGGGTCGTGGCGGAACTGGCGTATGCGGGCCGCCAGTCGGGCGGGGATCGTGACGGAGAGGTCGCGGCCCCGGCTCATCCAGGCCGGGTGGTCGATCTCTGCGGGCTGGGAAGCGGCCAGCTCGTCGGCGACCTCGCCGAGCTGCGCGCGCTCCTCGTCGGTCAGTACGAAAACGCTCTGGGCGTCCATGGCGTGTTCCTCCGTGTTCGGTGGGTGGTCCTGCGGGAGTGGCACCGCGTTCAGCGGTCGGTGCGCGGGGTGTCGTTGAGGAAGCGGGCGAGGCGGGCGACGCCCTCGTGGATCTCCGGGACCGTCAGGTTGCTGAATCCGAGGCGGATCACCCGGTCGCCGCCGCCGTCGACGTAGAACATGGTCATCGGCGCCCAGCTGACGCCGTAGTCGCGGGCGGAGCGCGCCATGGCCGCGAGGTCCGCCTCGAAGCCGACCCGCAGCATCAGGAAGAACCCGCCGTCCGGCACGTTCCAACTGACGCCGTGCTGCGCCTGCTCCTCGGGCGGGAAGTGCACGGCGAGCACCTCCAGGACGGCCTGGAGGCGCTCCTGGTAGACCTGCGCCGTTGCGCGGCTGGCGCTGCGCAGGTCGTAGCCGGCCTCGACGAGGATGCCGCCGATCACCGCCTGGGAGAGCGAGGAGGTGCCCACGGTGAGGAAGCTCTTGGTCTTCGACAGCTCGGCGGCCAGCGGCCGCTGCGTGCCGGCCGGGCCGGTCACCGGCTGGTCGGCGACCATGAAGCCGACCCGCGCGCCGGGGAACGCGGTCTTGGAGTACGAGCCCAGGTAGACGACCTGGCGCGTGTCGTCGAGGGACTTGAGCGTGGGAAGCTCCCGGCCCTCGCGGCCGAACAGCCCGTACGGGTTGTCCTCCAGGAGGATCAGCTCCTCCCGGGCGGCCACGGCCAGCAGCTCCTTCCGCGCCTGGAGCGTGAGCCGGGTGCCCGACGGGTTGGAGAAGTCGGGGATCAGGTAGAGCGCCACCGCTTGCTTGCCCTCGGCCCGTACGGCCCGCACGGCCTCGGCGACCGCCTCGGGCTCCAGGCCGCCCGGGCCCTCCAGCACGCCGCGCAGCGGGATGCCGAGGGTCTTGGCGGCGCCCACGATGCCGACGTAGGCGGGCGAGACGGTCAGCAGCACCTGGTCCGGCGCGGTGAACAGGGCCCGCAGGGCGATCACCATGGCCTCCTGGGCACCCTGGGTGATCATGATGGAATCGGGCGTGACGTCGATGCCCTCGTCCTGCTTGAGGTTGCGCGCGACCTCTTCCTGGATGAAACCGTTCACCGGGCCGTACTGGAACATCAGTCGGGAGATCTTCTTCTCCGGCACCCCGGTCTCCCGCAGGTGCTCCAGATAGCGCTCCAGGTACAGGGGCAGCTTCGCGACGTCGTGCGTGCCGTCGAAGGGCGCGCCGTTGGAGAACGAGATCGCGTCGGGGAACGTCATCGTGGTCTCGCTCAGCAGCCGCATCGAGTCCATCTGCGGGTCGACGAGGGACGCGTGCAGCTGCTCGAGGGCGAAGGACACCCCTCCGTCGGTCCCGGTGATGCCGCGCTCCCGTACGGTCGTCGGATCCACCAGTGGTGCGCTCATTGCTCTCTCTTTCACTTCCTGTGGTGCTTCCCGGCGGCGGTCCGGGCGGATGTCCTCGCCGTGGCGGTCATGACCGGGCGGCAACCCAGCAGCCCTTGCCCGGACGCCACTCGCGCACGCGAGTGGCGGCGATGAAACCGGCCTTGGCGTACGGCTCCTCGGTGAGGATCGCGTCCAGGGCCGTACGGTCCTCGGTGGCGTACACGAGCAGGCCGGTGTTCTCCTCCGGCAGCGGCCCGCCCGCCAGCAGGACGCCCTGATCGGTCAGGCTCTTCAGGTAGGCCGCGTGGTCCGCGTGGACCCTCTCGCGCTCGTCACGGCCCACGTTGTACTCGAACTCGACGACGAATACCGACACGGAAATCTCCTCGCGTGGTGGTGGCCCGGAGGCCGGGTCACATGTAAAGGCCGCCGTTGATGTCGATGACGGAGCCGGTGGAGTAGCCCGCGCTTTCGGAGCACAGGTGGAGCACGCTGCCCGCGGCCTCGGAAACCGTGCCGTAGCGGCCCATCGGCAGGCGGGAGAGAACGGCCTCCTGCGCCGCCGGGTCGCGGCGCTCGAAGGCACCGGCCACCCGAGCGGTCGCGATCGGGCCGTGGGCGACCACGTTCGCCACCACACCGGTGCCGGCGAGCTCGTAGGCCATCTGCTTGGTCATGCCGATGACGGCCGCCTTCGCGCCCACATAGGCGGCGTTGTTGAAGTGGCTGTACGTACGACCGCCCGTGGAGGCGAAGTTGACGATTCGGCCGTAGCCGTCGGCGGCCATGGCGGGCGCGCACACCTTGACCGCGATCCAGGTGCTGACCACGTTCTCCAGATACGTCTGGTCGAAGTGGCCCCGCTCCAGGTCGGCGTAGCCGATGACGCGGGTGTCGCCGCCGACGCCGTTGACGAGAATGGACGGCGCGTGCCGTGCGACGATCTCGGTGAGCTGCTGCTCGGCGGCCGGGATGTCGGTGATGTCGCCGACCACGGCCTCGGTCTTCGTCTGCGCGGAGAGCTCCTCCGCGAGGCGGGTCACCGCCTCCTCGTTCTTGTCGAAGAGGACGAGGCTGTGGCCCGCGGCGGCGAGCCCCCGCGCCACGTCCTGGAGTATTCCTCCCGCGGCGCCGATGAGCAGGGCGGTGCGCTTCGTCATGACAGATCTCCTGTGCTGTTGCCGTACGTTGTCGCGGTGCTGTCGTGTCTCGTGTGCGCCCGGCCGTCCGCCACCGTCCAGCGGCAGGCGTTCCGCAGCGCCGGGGCCGGGATCAGCCCGAGGCCCACGCCCCCCAGGGGGTGGGCGAGGTAGTGCCGCCGGTCCACCCGGTAGGGCGGTTCGGTCAGCGGGGTGGGGAACCACTCGTCCTGTTTGCCCGCCTCCACGGTGGCCAGCCGACCCACCGAGCAGGACAGGAGCCGGGCGGCGGCCCACAGCGGGCCGACCTCGCCGACGTGCACGCCCAGCTGGGCGTCGAGCCCCAGCCCCCGGGCGTGGTGGATCAGCCGCAGCGTCGGAAAGAGGCCGCCGCACTTGCTGACGCGGGCGTTGACCAGGTCGGCGGCGCCCAGCCGGGCGGCCGTGTTCAGGTCGCCGGGTCCCCAGCAGGACTCGTCGAGCATCACCGGAATGCCGCCCTCCTCGCGGACGGCCCGCATGGCCGACCAGTCGCGGGGGGCCACCGGCTCCTCGAACCAGGCGATGCCCAGCGGTCGCAGCGCGTGGGCCGCGCGCAGGGCCGTAGCGCGGTCCCAGTCGCCGTTGGCGTCGACCGACAGGGTGGCCCCGGGGGCGAACTTCTCCCGTACGTACCCGGCCCGCCGGACGCAGTCGCCGACGTCACGGGTCGCCTTCAGCTTGATGTGCCGGACCGACCGCAGGGCCTCGGGGTCCAGCCGTCCCAGCGTGGCCGCCGGGTCCTTGGCCATGTCCAGGACGTAGGACACGGCCACCGGCTCCGGCTGCCCGGTCAGCGTGTCCGCCAAGCCGGGGACCCGGCGCAACGCCTCCGCGCCCGGCACGCCGTGGATCCTGCAGACCAGGTCGAACAGGGCCAGCTCCAGCGCGGCCGCCGCGGCGGGCATCGGGCGGGCGCCGCCGACCACGACGGGCAGGTCCAGCTCCGCCAGCGCGCGCAGCGCCGTGTCGAGGTCCGTCACGTCGACCAGGCGGTTCAGCTGCTCGGGGCCGAACGCCCGAAGCGCCTCGACCGCGCCGGCCAGGGACTCCCCGGTGACGTACTCCCGGGGTGCGCCCTCGCCGAAGCCCTCGTGTCCGGCCGCGCGGACCGAGACCACCACCGAGGCGGTGGTGGCCCGCGCCTTCCCGGCGTGTACGAACGGCCGGCCCATCGGCAGGGTGACCGCGGCCACCCGTACCTCGGTGATCACGCCGGCACCGTCGGGACGACGATCCCCGCCAGCCAGTCCCAGTAGTCCCGCCGGGCGGGGGAGAACTCGATGTAGTGGTGCCGGGCGGCGAACGACGTGGTGCTGAAGTCGCCGTGCAGTTCGCGCAGCGTCTTCTCCGATACGTCCAGGTCGATGATCGGGTCACGCTCGGCACGGACGAAGTGGATGTCCGGACCGGGGGCTACGGGCGCCTGGAGTCCCGTGTAGGAGTCCTCCAGCGCGACCATGGCGGCCCGGGTGCGATCGGTGATCTGACGCAGCATCAACCGGTCGTTCGCCATGAACTCCAGGTAGCGCGCCTCGCCGGTGTAGTCCTCGTCCTCCAGCGCGATGGGCGCGCGCTCCTGGCCGGAGAGCTGCCGCACCGCCGCCCGGCCGACGGCACCGAACCGCGCCCGCTGCTGACCCAGGGCGGGCGTGCAGTAGACGACGGTGGCGACGTCCAGGCCGCCCACGGCGGCCAGGGCCCCGACGATGCTGCCGCCGAAGCTCTGCCCCAGGAGCGTGACCGGCAGCTCCGGGTGCTCCCGACGCGCCGTGGCCAGGCCCAGCCGGTAGTCCTCCAGGACGGTGTCGGCCGAGGGCAGGTCGCCCCGGACCCCGCCGCTCACGCCCGAGCCGCGGCGGTCCAACGCGTACGTGACCACGCCACGCGCGGCCAGCTCGGGCCCGGTCTCGAACAGCCAGCTCGCGTGGCTCTGGATGCCGTGCACGTAGAACAGCACGCCGCGGGCGGTTACGCCGTCCTTCGGGGCCCAGTGGTGCAGGGCGAGCACCGTGCCGTCGGCAGCCGCAAGCTCGGATATCTGATGAATGTCTTTCGGGTACAACGGAGTTCGATCCCCCATCGAAACGTCCGGCGCGATGCCGGGCGGTGTGCGTACGGCCTTGGCCGCGCCCCGCGAAGGGCGGGCCGGATGCCTACTTCTGCGGTGACCCTTCGAAGTACGTGAGCAGGTCGCCGTTGCGCTGGATCCAGTAGTGCTTGAGCTGGGCGGGCGAGGCCCCTTCGGCCTGGCGGCGCTGGTCGACCGCGGCGAAGGTGCCCGGCGGCACGGCCAGGACGCGCATCGGGGTGAGCCGCTCGGTGCGCCGCTTCTCGGCGTACTCGATGTTGAGCGCCTGGAGCTGGTCCTCGACCTGCGCCGCGAACCGTTCGGGCGTCAGCGAGAGCTCCTCCGGCCACTCGATCGCCAGCGTGTAGCCGGGCGGGGTGTTCCACACCGGGATGCACGTGAAGAGCGGCCGCAGGCGCCAGTCGTCGCGCAGTCCGAGCCGGACGGCGTTGTGCACGTCCTCCTCGGTGAGCTTCTCGCCGGTGAACGAGCTGCCGAAGCCGCTGCGCCCGGCGAACGCCATCCGCGGCACCTCGCCGACCCGGTCCACCACCGTGTAGCGGTCGCCGAGGTCGTACCGGTAGAGGCCGTTGGCCTGGCTCATCACGACGTTGTAGGTCTGGCCGGCCTCCAGGTCGCGGTAGCCGACCGTCTCCACGTCCGGCTCCAGGTCCGCCTCGTCGTCGCGGCCCTCGACGGGCACGAACTCGTACAGGCCGAGGTCCATGGCGAGCGGGCCGGCCGCGTCGTGGGCGTCCACCGGGATGGTCACGATGCCCTCGGTGCCGGTGGCGCTGAAGGGCAGCTTCGGCACGCCCGGCGTGACCTCCTCCAGCCACGGCTGGTACAGCGCGGCCGAGGCGGAGTTCCACGACACCACCAGCGAGAGGTTCGGCCACAGGTCGGCGATGCGCAGGCCGCCGCCGTTCGTCCGGCGCAGGGCCTCCAGCCGGTCCGCGAGGACCGGATCGGCGCCCCCGCACCGCAGGCCCGCGAGCGTGCCGTGGCGCAGGTCGGCGATCAGGTCCCCGGCGTGTTCGGTGAGCTGTTCGGCGAGGCCGACGATTTTCGACGGGTTGAGCGCGACGATGATCCGTACGTCCGAGGAGGCCAGTAGCCGCAGCTTGCGGTAGAGGCCGGTCTTGTAGTCTTCGTCCTCAAGGCCCTGGAACCAGTCCTCCTCGTACCACGGCGGCGTCCAGTCGACGCTGCTGACCGAGGCGGGGCGCTGGGAGATCGAGTAGCTGGGGAAGGCGCCCACCGGCTGGACCGAGGCCGTGCGCTCCCAGGACAGGTCGAGCACGGAGGCGCCGCGGGAGCGGTCGTAGCCGATGCTCTCGAAGTAGAGCCCCCACTGCGCGTACAGCGCCCGGCCGCGGTAGAGGTTGCGCCAGTGCCGCGTGGTGGGGATCAGCTTGGGCTTGCCGCTGGATCCCGAGGTCTTGAGGAAGGCGTAGGGATCGCTGCGGGTCAGGACGTTGGTGTCGCCGTCGAGGAGCTTCTGTATGTACGGCTCGAAGGCCGGGTAGCAGCGCACCGGGACGGCCTTCTTCCAGTCCGCGAGGGTGCGGACCGCGCTCAGCCCGTGCTTCTTGCCGAAGTACGTGCCTTCGGCCTGGTCGAGAATGTCCTTGAACACGCGGTCGGCGTGCTCCTGCGGGGAGGCGCAGATCGCGCGCTGCCGCTCCAGGGCGGTCCTCGCCCGGTCCACGAACGCACTCGTGACGACCGAGGAGTTGACGGCCTGCTGCCTCGAGTACGTGGTGCTGTTCTGTACGGCTGTTCCGGACGCCGGCGAGACGGCGGTGCTCATGTCCCTTACCTCTCTCTGTTCAGCGTTGCCACGAAGCGTTGCCGCGAAGCGTTGCCACGGGGCGCGTGTGCGCGTTCAGGCAGCGGGGACGTCGTCCACCGGCTCGGTCTCGATCGTGATGGCGGCCAGGACCTCTTCGGCGCGCGCCACCGCGTGGTCCGCGTCTTCGCCGTTGGCGATCACAAAGCCCATGAGGAGCTCCCAGTTGTTGCGGACCGGGATCGCGACCTCGCCGACCTCGAGGCAGAGGTTGACGCCCACTTCGGCGTCCCGGATCGGGTCGAGGCCGACCAGCCCGGTCCACGACTTCTCGATCGGCATCTGGTGCACGGGAACGCCGAGGGTGTCCAGACCGGAAATGCTCGTCACCAGGCCGGGCTCCGGCATGAAGAAGATCATGACCGCGCCCTTGCCGGAGTCCAGCGAGTGCGGGGTGAACGTCTCCAGGCCGAGCGGCACCGACACCTGGAGCCGGGAGAGGTCGACGCCGTAGGAGCGCTTGACCAGTTCGTTGATGGCGCCGCCGCCGATCCGGCAGTGCGTCTCCAAGACGCGCGGACCCTTGTCGGTGAGGATGAACTCGGTGTGCGACGGGCCCTCGACGAGGCCGACGGCATCCAGCAGCGCGGACATCAGCCGGACCATCTCGTCGCGGTTCTCGGTGGAGACCCGGCCGGGGAAGAGGTCACCGATCTCGACGGCCTGGCCGGGTGCCTTGAGGTACTCGTCGATGCCGACCGGGTGGTGTGTCCCGGCGACGGAGAACGACTCCAGCGTGACCTCGGGGCCTTCCAGGAACTCCTCCACGAGGCCTTCGGTGTGCCCGTCCGCGACGTACAGCGCCCAAGCGAGGCTCGCCTGCTCCTCGTTGTCGACAGGCAGGGTGGAGAGGCTGCCGGTGCTGTCGACCGGCTTGAGGATGATCTTGCCGCCGACCTCTGCGAGGAAGCCGAGCAGCTCGGCCTCGCTCGCCACGACGCGGTGCAGCACCGGGCTGATCCCCACGCGGTCCATCGCCTGCCGGGTCAGCACCTTGTTCTTGATGGCGCGGACGGTCTCGACGCTGTTGCCGGGGATGCCGAGCTTCTCGCTCACGACCGCGGCCGTGAGCACGGCGTCCTCTCCGGGGGCGAGGATGCGCCGGAAGGGGCGCTCGTGGTGCAGCGGGGCCAGGACGTCGAGCACGGCCTCCGGGTCGGCGACCGGGCATTCGATCATGTGGTCCACGTACCGCTGGACGCGGTCGGGGCGGCTGCCCGGCGAGTGTACGAGCACGACCTCCAGACCGAGTTCCTTGGCGTGCCTGGCCATGTCGGTCCGGCTGCCTACGATCGCGATGCGTTCCATTGGATTTCCCCGTTCTTTTTGTTGCGTCATGCGGTGCGATGCGGTGCGGTGCGGTGCGATGCGCTTAGGCGGGTGTCATTTCCGAGTCACCCGGCACGTCCTCGTAACCCGAAATCTTGCTCATTGATTTGAATCCGATCGCCACCGCGAATCCGACGGCTGCCAGCACCGCCCACAGCACGGCGAATCCGAATTGGCGGGCGATGACGATGCCCAGTGGTCCGCCCACGATCAATCCGAGGTTCCAGGCGAAGAAGAAGGAGCCCTGATAAGTGCCGGCCTTGCCGTCCGGTGAACGGCGGGCCAGGAAGGTGGAGGCCATCGGTACGTAGATGACCTCGCCCAGCGTCCAGATCACCAGGGCGCCGATGAACCACGGCACGTTGTGTGCCAGTGCGTTCAGACCGAATCCGATCGCCACCAGAACGGCACCGATCACCAGCGGCGTGTTTTCCTGCATTCGCTCGGTGACCTTCGGCACGAAGGGCAGCGCGGCGACCATGAGGACCGCGTTCACCGCGAAGACCAGGCCGATGGTGGACGGGGAGATGCCCTCGTGGTCCATGTGCAGCGGCAGCGCGGCCTCGAACTGAAGGTAGACACAGGCCAGCAGGAAGGACAGGCCGAGGAAGGTCAGCAGCACCGGGCTGCGGAACGGCTCCATCATGTCGGCGGCCGCACGGCGCGGTGACCAGGGCTCGGCGGTGTGCCCCTCCTGCGTGAGCTGGTCCTTCGGCAGTACCCAGACCAGTACGAAATAGAGGACACCGGCTCCGGCCCAGAGCAGGAACAGCGCGGGCGGCCAGATCGCGAGGGCGAAGCCGGACAGTACCGGCCCCAGTGAGGCGCCGATGTTGAAGCCCACGTGCAGAATGCTGTACGCCTTCGTGAAGTGTTCCTTCGGCACGAGCACGGTCACCAGACCTGCGGCCGCCGGACGGTCCACCGCCGTGAGGAGACCCGCCAGCGGCGAGCACGCACCGATCAGGTAGATGTTGTCGACGAAGGCCAGTACGGCGGCAGTGGCGACGACGCCCAACTGGGCCGTCAGAATGACCCGTCGGGCTCCGAACCGGTCGGCCACGACCCCGCCGATGAGCCCCGCCACGACCACACCGGCCCCGAACAGGCCGAGAATGATCGGAGTGGTGGCCTTCGAGGCGATCTTGCTCGTTTCGAGGTAGATGACGAGGAAGGCGGGCACCAGCGCGCCGAAGCGGTTGGCGGTCTGGCCGGACCACAGTAGCCAGAACGACCTGGACAAACGCATCGTCTTCATTCCCCTGGTATTCGTTGAGCGGACGTACGTAGCCGGGCCAACGCGAGATCGACATCGGCCGCTGAACTACGTCTCTGCTTCGGCTCTGTTGTTCGGTCGAGCCGGACCGGCGGTCAGACCGCTGTGAATCACTGCGGTCGCTCACTGCAGTTGCGCCGATCACGCGCCTTCGGCGTGATGCACGGTGGCGGCCGGGGCCGGCACGGCGGGCAGTGGCTATCTCTGGGGAGGACGCTACAAATGGGTCTCTCGGACTGTCAATAGGTAAAGATTTGCCGGTCGATGGCCCGTTCCACCCACAATCTTGCGGGCGGAGGGTGAGTCCCGGAGCGGCAAGAAAGTGCCGCATCGCATGGCGTACTGTCCGGGTCGGCGCAAGCGGCTGTACGAGATTCGTCCGGGAGGCGATCCACCATGACGGTGCTGTTTGAATGCACCTACGACAACGAGCGCTGGTTCGGCCTCGGCGTACCGCGGGACGACACGGATCTGCGGCTGTACGCACTGGGCGGCGATCAACTCGGCGCGTTGATGGCCGAGTCGGGGCTGATCGAGGGGCTGGGCGGGAGCGCTGACGCGCTGACCGCCGGGCGCGAGCGGCTGGACGTACGCGCCGAGGACAGGCGCCGGGTCCGGATGCTGCCCCCGCTGATGCCGGAGCACGTCGGCGATGCCGTGGTGAGCGGCTTCATGATGACCCACAACGTCAAGGCGGATGCCTCAACTCCGGATCAGCCCAACTGGTTTGTGAAGGGACTCGGAGACGCGCTGAAGCTGTCCGGCGAGCCGCTGTCCGTACCGTTCGACGCGGTCGCCGTGTGCGAGGAGGCGGAGGTCGTCCTCGTCTACGTGGGCGATGAGAAGACGGGCAGGCCCGTCTACATGGGGCACAGTTTCGGCAACGACGTCACCGACATCGGCCGGTTCAAGCAGCACAACGGGCACTTGTCGTACGCCAAGCTCTGCGACGCAGCGATCTCGCCCGCCCTGCACGTCGGCCCGCCCCCGCCCCGGGTCACCGGTGAGACGGTGATCGAGCGGGACGGCGCCGTGGTCTGGTCGGGCCCGTTCACGACCGGCACGGACGCGCTGTTCTACGACCTCGACACGATCATGGCGACGCTCATGGACTACGAGGCCCTGCGCCGCCCCGGCCGGGTGCACTACGTGTACATCGGCGCCGACCGCAGCAGCTTCCACGCCGGGCACGAGATGGCGGACGGCGACCGGGTGACGCTCGACTTCGCCGGCCACGGGGTCACGCTGGTGAACCGGCTGGCGTGGGGCGCCCGGGCTTGAGCGCGGGCCGGCATGGAGCGAGCGGGCCGTGGAGGCGTCGTTCGCGGCGGGATCAGCCCTCGGACGGCATCAGAGCCACGTACCGGATGCCGGGGAGGTAGGCGGGCAGCAGTACGTGGGAGCTGACCGTGAACCGCTCGGGGCGGACGTGCGGGAGGTCCAGGGGGAAGCGGTGCCCCTGCCGGTAGGCGACCACGCACATGTCCTCGTCCCAGATCTCCCGGCACGCCGGAACGGCCAGCAGCTCGTCCTGCAGCTCGCGCAGGGCGAGGTCGTTCGGCCTGCCCGCCAGCGCGTACCTGAGCTGGCCCAGGTAGACCTCGGCGTGCCGGCGCCAGTCCACGAGCTGCGTGCGCGCTTCGGGGCTGGTGAGGGCCCACCGCATGAGATTGGCCGACGGCCTGCCCACCCAGGGGAACCATTCGAGCATCATGGGGTTGTAGGCGAGGACGTTCCAGGCGTGGTCGGTCAGGTAGTGGGGGAGCTTCTCCGGCATCTCCGCCAGCCGGATCAGCGCCTGCAGGGCGCCCTTGTCGGTACCCTCGATGCTCGGTTCCAGCGGGGTGGCGCCGCCGTACGCCTGGGTGTAGAGCACCATGCGCTCGTCGGGGCCCAGAGCGAGCGCCGCGGCCAGGCGTTCCAGCACGTCCCCGGTCAGGGACACCGGCTGCCCGCCCTCCAGGCTGCGGTACCAGCGCTCGCTGACCTCCGCACGCTTGGCGATCTCCTTCTGCGAAAGCGCTTTGTCACGCCCCGCCCGTTCACCGGCATCGGCACGCCAGGCCCGCAGCAACTCCGGTAGCCGTACTTCCTCCAAGCGGGAGTCGGTCTCCATTTCACCGCTGGGGTCGACCAGAGCCATGGGGAAACCTTCATTTTGGAACATCTGGGCTGGGGTTCAGATCATATCTGACGCATTGACACCCCTCTTGTGTCAGACATGACAGACAATTTCGTCCCCATGCCACTGGAGCCGGGCCTCCCTGGTGGTCTCTGCCGTGGTCGGCAAGAGAGGGCGATGGTGCTGGTCGTGCTGACCGATGCATCTTCCGGGAGTCGATCGTGTTCGATGTCGTCGTCGTCGTCGTCGT